>NZ_JBDNTB010000041.1:0-25989 GCF_047719395.1 Propionibacterium sp. | reverse complement strand
CGAAGAACTCCACGCCGCCGAGAAACGCTCGCAGCAGCTGCGCTTCGCCCGGCAGACGGCCGGGCGGGCGGTGGCCGAAGCCACAGCGGCAGCCGATGCCTGCCTGGAGCGGCTCAACGAGTCCGACGCCTCCATGTCGGCGCTTGCCGAACAGATTTCCCACCTCGGTCAGGTGGCACGCGCGGCCCGCGCAGAGGCCACCCGGCTCGATGAGGCCATGGCGAAGGCAGCCGAGCGCCGATGCCATGACGAGCAGCAGCAGGAAGTCGTGCGGGCCCGCTTGGAAAATGCCGGTGACAAGGACGAACTCATCGAACCGGATCCAACGCTGCGGGACGGGACCGCCGTCTCGGCCGGACGTTGCCGCCAGGCCGAGACAGATGCGCAGCTGGCCGTGCGTACCGCAGAGGAAAGGCTCAAGCCGCTCGACGGACGCGCCGATTCCCTGCTTCGTGCCGCGGCCCGGGAGCGGGCTGCCAGGGCGCAGGCGGCCGCACGCACCGAGCGGTTACGACGGGAGCAGGCCATCGCGCGCTGCGTGTACGCCGCTGCGCAGTGGCTCGGCGACCAGATAGCCATTGCCCGCCGCGACGCCGATGCCGAGAAGCAGCAGGCCGAGCAGGCGCGCATCGAGGCCGATACTGCGGTGGCGACCGTGCGCCGGGAATCCCGTGAGGCCGCGGCCCGCGTCGAGGAGCTGGTCCGCAGCGCCCATCAGGACGACATGGTGCACATCGAGCAGCAGGTGCGAATCGAAGCCCTCGCCGAGAAGGCCATGAACGAACTCGGCCTGGAAGCCCAGCCCCTGATGGACGAGTACGGGCCTGACAAGCTGGTGCCGGTGCTCAGTCACCCAGATGGCACCGCCTTCGACGACGACGAAGAGCGTCCCGGGCCCATCGCCTTCGACCGAGCCCAGCAGACCAAGAGGCTGAAATCAGCCCAGCGCACCCTCACCCAACTCGGCCGGATCAACCCGCTCGCCCTGGAGGAATTCGACGCGCTCAACCAGCGCCACCAGTTCCTCGCCGAGCAGCTCGCCGACCTCCAGCACACCCGCAAGGACCTCCAGTCGATCATCGACGAGGTGGACGCCCGTGTGCAGCAGGTCTTCACCCAGGCGTATGCCGATGTGGAACGCACCTTCGCCGAGATCTTTCCCCGGCTCTTCCCCGGCGGGGACGGCCGACTGGTGCTCACCGATCCGGAGGACCTGCTCGCCACCGGCGTCGACATCGAGGCGCGCCCGGCAGGCAAGAAGGTGAAGCGGATGTCGCTGCTGTCCGGAGGTGAGCGCTCGCTGGTCTCGGTGGCCTTCCTGTTCAGCCTGTTCATCGCCAGGCCGAGCCCCTTCTACATCCTCGACGAGGTTGAGGCCGCACTCGACGACATGAACCTCTCCCGGCTGCTCGGCATCTACGAGGAACTCCGCAAGGACTCCCAGCTGCTGGTCATCACCCACCAGAAGCGCACCATGGAGAAGGCGGACGCACTGTACGGCGTCACCATGCGCGGCGACGGCGTGACGACGGTGATCTCCCAGCGGCTCGCCGACTGACATGCTGCCCCGCTGTCCGGAGGCGCCGGTGCGGATATGCATCAGCTGAGAGGGGGATGAGACGAGCGTGGCGAGTACAGGCCGGTGTGCGGTGAGGCGCCATACTTGGTGGTGGTTCAGCTTGCCCGTCCGGCCATGTCCCTTCGTGTCGTGGGCTGATTCCATTCGTTCGCCTGTGTTGTTCCTGGAGCCGTCATGACAGTTTTCATCGTTGTCCTCATCGTCTGCCTCGTGTTGGCGGTGGGAGTCGGCGCTGTCGTGGGGATCGGGATGGCGGGTTACTACCGCGGCCGCAACCCGAAGCTTGCGAACCGGCTCAACCGGGTCGGCCGACGTCTCAACGGGGAACCGCCCGCCAACTCCAAGCTGGAGGACATCGTCTCCCGCGACTGAACAGCCGTCCACCGCCGACGCAGGCGGACCGGCCCCGGTCAGTAGACTGCCGTCGTGGATTGGGTCTTCTGGGTCATCGTTGCCGGGATCGCGCTGGCGATCATCGTCGCTTTCGCGTCCATCTATTTCGGGCGTGACAGGGCAGCCGTCGAGCGGCGCAAGTCCGCCGAGGTGGAACAGGGCACCTCCGGGCAGCCCGATTCCGGCCCGGGCGACACCGCGGTTCTCACTCCGCCGGCAGAGCAGCCTGCCGAAGTGGAACCCTCTCCCGGCGAGGTGATACCCCTCGAGCCTCCAGCCCCGGAGCTGGAGGTTCCCGAGCCGCCGGCCTCCCGCATGGTGCGTCTGCGGCGCAAGCTCGCCTCCTCGAACAATGCGCTGGCAAGGGCACTCTCCGAGCTTCTCAGCGCGGACAAGATCGACGACGACACCTGGGACGACTTCGAGTCCACCCTCATCACCTCCGACCTCGGGGTCGGCCCGAGCACCGAGCTGGTCGAGAAGCTGCGCTCCAAGCTCGCCGTCGAAGGTATCTCCGATCCTGCAGCGGCGCGTGAGGTGCTGCGCAGTGAGCTCATCGAACTCGTCGACCCCGGCATGGACCGGGAGCTGAATCTGACCCACCGGGCCGGCGCTCCGGCGATCATCATGCTGGTGGGCGTCAACGGAACCGGGAAGACCACCACCGTCGGCAAACTCGGCAGGATGCTCGTCTCCCAGGACAAGTCGGTGCTGTTCGGTGCCGCCGACACCTTCCGTGCCGCTGCCGCGGAGCAGCTCGGCACCTGGGGCGAGCGCGTCGGTGTGAAGACGGTGCGCGGCGAGGAGGGTGCCGACCCCGCCTCGGTGGCCTTCAACGCCGTGGACGAGGGCGTCAAGGGCGAGGTCGACGTCGTACTCGTCGACACCGCCGGCCGGCTGCACACCAAGGTCGGGTTGATGGACGAACTCGGCAAGGTCAAGCGCGTCATCGAGAAGAAGGCGCCGGTGGGTGAGGTGCTGCTCGTCATCGATGCCACCACCGGCCAGAATGGCCTGATTCAGGCGCGAATCTTCGCCGAGGTGGTCGACATCACCGGTATCGTCCTCACCAAGCTCGACGGTTCTGCCAAGGGCGGCATCGTCGTGCAGGTGCAGCGTGAACTGGGCGTGCCGGTCAAGTTCATCGGCCTGGGCGAGGGCCCCGACGATCTGGCGCCCTTCGATGCCGAGCAGTTTGTGGACGGCCTGCTCGGCGAGTGACCGGGGTCGCCTGCCGACGGCCGATTTTCCCGGAGCACGCCACCTCAGGGGTGCGCACGTATTGTTGTCCCCACATTTCCGACCAAGGATGAGCCTGTGTTCGACACACTTCAGGACCGCCTCGCGGACACCTTCAAGTCGTTGCGCGGCAAGGGGCGCCTCACCGACGCCGACATCGATTCCACCGCACGCGAGATCCGCATCGCGCTGCTGGAGGCCGATGTTGCGCTGCCGGTGGTCAAGGAGTTCGTCGCCCGGGTGAAGGAGCGCGCGCACGGCGCGCAGCTGTCGAAGGCGCTGAATCCCAGCCAGCAGATCATCAAGATCGTCAATGACGAACTCATCACCATCCTCGGTGGCGCCACCCGTCAGATCCGCTTCGCGAAGGGCACCGATGTCACGGTGATCCTGCTCGCAGGCCTGCAGGGCGCCGGCAAGACGACACTGGCCGGCAAGCTCGGCCACTGGCTCAAGGAACAGGGCCACAGCCCAGTCCTGGTGGCAGCCGATCTCCAGAGGCCCAATGCCGTGCAGCAGTTGCAGGTGGTCGGCCAGCGCGCGGGTGTTCCCGTCTACGCGCCCCAGCCCGGAAACGGTATCGGTGACCCGGTCCAGGTGGCCAGGGACTCCTTGGACGAGGCTCGGCACAAGCTCTATGACGTCATCGTCGTCGACACCGCCGGGCGGCTCGGTGTCGACGAAGAGATGATGGCCCAGGCCCGTGACATCAAGCAGGCCGTGGACCCGAACGAGACGCTGTTCGTGGTCGACGCGATGATCGGCCAGGACGCGGTGAACACCGCCAAGTTCTTCGAGGAGGGCGTCGGAATCGACGCCGTCGTACTCTCCAAGTTGGACGGCGATGCGCGTGGTGGCGCGGCACTGTCCATCGCCAGGGTCATCAACAAGCCCATCATGTTCGCTTCCAATGGCGAGCAGCTCGGCGACTTCGACCTCTTCCACCCCGACCGGATGGCCTCCCGCATTCTCGGTATGGGCGATGTGCTCACCTTGATCGAGCAGGCCGAGAAGACCTTCGACGCCGAGCAGTCGCGGGCCAGCGCCGAGAAGCTCATGCGGGGCAAGGGCGAATTCGGCCTCCAGGACTTCCTCAACCAGCTCAAGCAGATACGCAAGATGGGACCGCTTTCCAAGATCTTCGGCATGCTGCCGGGCATGGGCGCCCAGATGAAGGAGGCGGTCAACTCCGTCGACGAGCGCGAAGTCGACCATCTGGAAGCCATCATCTTGTCCATGACACCGGCCGAACGCGCCAATGTGTCGATTCTCAACGGCTCGCGGCGCGCCAGGATCGCCCAGGGCGCTGGCGTCGAGGTGCACGACGTGAACCAGCTCGTCAACCGCTTCCTCGAGGCCCGGAAGATGATGCAGTCGATGGGCGGCATGATGGGCGGTGGTCGTGGCGGAATGCCCGGAATGCCACCGATGGGCGGCATGCCCGGCGCGGTGGGCACCGGTCATCCGGCGCGCAACAAGAAGAAGGGCAGCAAGAAGAGGGGCAAGAACGGGGCGCCGGTGCGCCGTACCGCGCAGCGTTCCCAGCACAGTGGCGGTTCCAAGAACAGCGGCCAGCTGCCGGCGAATCCTTTCAGCCAGCCTCCGACGACGAATCCAGGTGCCGGGCAGGACTTCGAGCTTCCGCCCGAGCTGCGGAAGATGTTCGACAAGTGAGCGGTGACGAATGACCACGGCTGGCGGCCCCTGGCGTCTGCAGGGCGTGCTGCTGCCCTCGGGCGAGGACACCGAGTTGTGGATCGAGCACGGCGTGCTCGTCGACGGCCCGCTGCCCACTGCCACGACCCTGCGCCATGGCTGCTGGATCATGCCCGGCTTCGTGGACGCGCACTGCCACATCGGCCTGGGGGCGAAGGGCGCCGTGCCCATGGACACCGCCCGTGAACAGGCCCGCACCGACCGCGATGCCGGAACGCTCCTCGTGCGTGATGCCGGCGTCCCGATCGACACTCACGCGATGGACGACGAGCCGGACATGCCCAGGATCATCCGAGCCGGGCGCCACATCGCCCGGCCACGGCGTTATCTGCGCGGCTACGGGGTGGAGATCGAGCCCGAGCAATTGGTCGACGAGGTGGACCGCCAGGCCCGACGCGGCGACGGCTGGGTCAAACTCGTGGGGGACTGGATCGACCGTGACAAGGGCGATCTCGCGCCGCTGTGGGAACCGGCCATCGCCGAGCAGGCCATCGAGCGGGCGCACAGCCTGGGCGCGAGGGTCACCGCGCACTGCTTCGGGGAGGATTCCGCCACCGAGCTGGTCGGCGCCGGAATCGACTGCATCGAGCACGGCACCGGCATCAGCCCGCAGACAGTCGATGAGATGGCGCGTCGTCAGGTTGCGCTGGTGCCGACCCTCATCAATATCCAGACCTTTCCCGCCATCGCCGACTCCGCGCAGCGTTTCCCGACATATGCGGCCCATATGCGCGCGCTGTTCGCCGGTCACCTGCCCAGGCTGCGCGCAGCACGCGATGCCGGCGTGCCCATCTACGCCGGCACCGATGCCGGCGGCACCATCCATCACGGCCGGATCGGCGACGAGATCGTGGCTCTCGGTCAACTGGGGGACGCCGAATTCGCGCTGGGCGCGGCATCGTGGCGAGCTCGGCGCTGGCTGGGTGCGCCCGGGCCGGAGGACGGCGCACCCGCGAAAGGGTCTGGTGTGGAAGTCGGCGCAAGCGCCGACCTGGTCGTCTTCGACTCCGATCCGCGTCTGGACCTGTCGGTGTGCACCCACCCCGATCTGGTGGTGCTGCGAGGCAATCCGATCATCGGCTGAACCGTCGGTTAACCCCCCGGCGCGCTGATCTGGCACAATGGACGCTGCATCTGTGCTGTGGTGCCCTCTCACGCCGCGCACGGACACCATCGGACGGCACCAGCGTGTCCCCACGCGCCGGATGTGCGGCCACCCAACCCGTCCCGGGGCAGTTCCCGGGCATTCCTCACAGGAGACACCACAAACCGTGGCCACCAAGATTCGTCTGAAGAAGTTCGGCAAGATCCGCGAGCCGCACTACCGCGTCGTCGTCATGGACTCGCGCAAGAAGCGCGACGGCCGGGCCATCGAGGTCATCGGCCAGTACCACCCCAAGAGCGATCCCTCGGTCATCAAGATCGATTCCGAGCGCGTGCAGTACTGGCTCGGCGTGGGCGCCCAGCCCACCGAGGCGATTGTCGCAATTCTCAAGCGCACCGGCGATTGGCAGACCTTCACCGGCGACGACTCGATCCCCTCCGGTGTCACCGAGCAGCCCGCCAAGGCCGACAAGCTGGCAGCCTTCAACGCCGCCCTCGCCGAGGCCGACGGTGAACCCACCGCTTCCGCCATCAGCACCAAGAAGTCCAAGGACCAGACCGAGGACACTCCGGCTGCCGCGCCTGGGACCACCGAGGCCGACTCCGCCGGAGCCGAGGCCTGAGCGTGCTGTCCGACGCACTGGAACACCTCGTGCAGGGGATCGTCTCGCATCCCGACGACGTCCGAATCCGCGACAAGGATCTTCGTCGCGGCCGGATGCTCGAGGTGCGGGTGCACCCCGACGAC
Organism: Propionibacterium sp.; assembly: GCF_047719395.1. Lineage (NCBI taxonomy): Bacteria > Bacillati > Actinomycetota > Actinomycetes > Propionibacteriales > Propionibacteriaceae > Propionibacterium > Propionibacterium sp. Next base: position 19,210 of record NZ_JBDNTB010000041.1, on the reverse strand, counting down.
ATCGGCAAGGTCATCGGCCGCCAGGGACGTACTGCGACTGCGCTTCGCACCGTGATGTCGGCACTGGCCGGACACGAGCAATTGCGGATCGACTTCATCGATGTCGAGCGTCGTCCATACCGTCGCTGAGTCAGGGATGGCCGGCACGATAGATGTCGTCGTCGCCGTCGTGGGCAGGGCCCACGGTGTGCGCGGTGAGGTGAATCTCACCGTGCGCACCGATGAGCCGGATCGGCGGGTGGCGCCCGGAAAGGTCCTCATGGTCGAGGGCACGGGACGCACGCTCACCGTCAGTTCCGCGCACTGGTCATCCGGACACTTGCAGGTGCGCTTCGCCGAGGCTGCGGATCGCACACAGGTCGAGGCGCTGCGCGGTGCTGTGCTGATGGCCCATGTGGACGAAACCGAGCGCCCCGAGGATGACGACGAGTACTACGACCGTCAGCTGGTCGGGCTCGGTGTCCATGACGCCGCCGGGAAAGCGGTGGGCACAGTCGCTGATGTCCTGCATCTTCCTGCGCAAGATCTGTTGAGCATCACCACCGAGGATGGCGAACGGTTGGTTCCCCTCGTCCGAGCGCTCGTGCCGGAGATCGACCTGGAAGCAGGAGTCCTCAAACTCGCCGATGTGCCGGGGCTGGTCGACGATCGTGCCCTGGACGACGGCACTGGTGGCGGGGCCTGAGATGGCAGCCGCCGCGCCCACGATGCGCATCGACACCATCAGTATCTTTCCGCAGTACTTCGACGTGCTGGGGCTCAGCCTCATCGGCAAGGCCCTGGCCAGCGGCCTGATCGAATTCCACTCGCGCGACCTCCGCGCCTTCACCCACGACCGGCACCGCACCGTCGATGACACCCCCTACGGCGGGGGAGCGGGCATGGTCATGAAGCCTGAGCCCTGGGGCGAGGCACTGGATGTGCTGCTCGCGAGCTATTCAGAGTCGACGCAGGCGTCGAGTTGCCCAGGGTCAGGCCAGGGCCCGAACGGCCTGCCTCCAGAACCGGCCCCCGGCAACGCAGACAGTCTGGAGACCGCGACGGTGCATGGGATCGGTTCCCGGGCCGGCCGGGCCACACCGGAGCAGGTTCCGGTGCTCATCTTCACGACCCCTTCCGGTCTGCCCTTCAGCCAGCAGGTTGCCAGCGAACTGGCCACCCGTCCCGCCATCGCCTTCGCCTGCGGGCGCTACGAAGGAATCGACCGGCGAGTCATCGACTGGGCCCACCAGCACTTCGAGGTACGCGAACTCAGCCTCGGCGACTACGTGCTCAACGGTGGGGAAGTGGCGGCGCTCGCCATGATCGAGGCGATCGTCCGGCTGGTGCCGGGAGTCATCGGCAACCCGGAATCGCTGGTCGAGGAGTCCTACTCGCCGGCCACCGAGGGAATGCTGGAGTATCCCGTGTACACCAAGCCGGCCAGCTGGCGCGGGCTCGACGTTCCCCGGGTGCTGCTCTCCGGCGACCATGGGGCGGTCGATCGATGGCGCGCCGAGCGGTCGCTGGCCACCACGCGTGCGCGTCGCCCGGATCTGCTGGGCAGCCAGATCCCCACCGGCTGAGCTGCTGCGCAGGCCCAGCCGGCCGGTCGCCCTCCCACGCCTCCCGTGGCATACACACCGGACTGAATCGCACTTCGTGAACTCGGTGGACTCCGGCATCGGGAAGTGGTTCTGAAGGGTCATGGAGTTCTCCTCCTCGCCGCCCCAGATGAGAAGCGCAACAGGGCGTCGCGAAGTTGCCCGGGCGGTGTCTGGGCCGCAGAAGCGGTGTTCTAGGGTATTTGCCGTGGCAACTCTAACTACTCTCTCGGCGGACACGACTCCGCAGAACAGGGCCGTGCGTTCCTCAGTGACCAAGAAGTTCGCAATGTCGGTCACCGGTCTGGTGCTCGTGGCATTCCTGCTGATGCATATGTTCGGCAACCTGAAGCTGCTCATCAGCGGCGAGGACTTCGACGCCTACGCCCATGCACTGCGGCATCTGCTCGAACCGGTCCTTCCTCCCTACTTCTTCCTGACCTGTTTCCGGCTGGTCATCGCGGCCTGCGTCATCGTGCACTTCGTGATGGCGCTGCACCTGTCGATCCGTGATTCGGTCAGGCACGCGCATTCCGCTGGCTTGACGGTGCGTCGCTACACCAAGCGCCGCTACCTCGAGGGCAGCTTCGTGGCGCGCACGATGATCTGGAGCGGAATCATCATCCTGCTCTTCATCCCCTTCCACCTGCTCATGTTTACCGACCAGATCATCAAGATCGGTTACTCGGATCCGGCGACGCCTTCACACATGAGGGTTGTGCTGGCCTTCCAGAACTGGGGCATCTACGCCATCTACTTCATCGCGATGCTGTGCATCGCGTTGCACGTGTGGCACGGCTTCTACTCGGCCTTCTGCACCCTCGGATGGCGGGTGGGCTACTCCTCGACCGTGGTCATCAAGGCCTGCGCGTGGATTGTCTCCTTCCTCGTCTTCTTCGGATTCATGCTGGTTCCGACCCTCATCGCAATTGGAGTGATCAACTCGTGACCGAGAACATTTCTCCCGTCGCCCCGGCCACCATGCCGTCCGACGACGCGCAGTACTACGAACTCGGTGCTGAGATTCACGACACCAAGGCCAATACCGACCTGCCGATCGACAAGGTCTGGCCCAATCGCCAGTTCACCGCCAAGCTCGTGAACCCGGCCAATCGTCGCAAGATGACGGTCATCATCGTCGGTACCGGCCTGGCAGGCGGCGCAGCAGCCGCATCGCTGGGTGAGGCCGGTTACAACGTCGAGAACTTCTGCTACCAGGACAGCGCCCGCCGTGCCCACTCGATCGCCGCTCAGGGTGGTATCAACGCGGCCAAGGACTACAAGAACGACAACGACTCGGTCTACCGGTTGTTCTACGACACCGTGAAGGGCGGCGACTACCGCGCCCGTGAGACCAACGTCTACCGCCTCGCCGAGGTCAGCGCCAAGATCATCGACCAGTGCGTGGCCCAGGGCGTCCCCTTCGCCCGTGAATACGGCGGCCTGCTCGACAACCGTTCGTTCGGCGGCGTCCAGGTGGAGCGCACCTTCTACGCCAGGGGCCAGACCGGTCAGCAGTTGCTCATCGGCGCCTACCAGGCGCTGTCGCGTCAGGTCGCGGCCGGCACCGTCAAGATGCACACCCGTCACGAGATGATGGAGATCATCGTCAAGGACGGTCACGCACGTGGCATCGTCACCCGTGACATGGTCACCGGCAAGATCGAGAGCTGGACAGCCGACGCGGTCATCCTGGCCACCGGTGGCTACGGCAACGTCTTCTTCCTGTCCACCAATGCCATGGGCTGCAATGCCACGGCCGACTGGCGTGCCTTCCGCAAGGGCGCCTACTTCGCCAATCCCTGCTACACGCAGATCCACCCCACCTGTATCCCCGTGCACGGCGACAACCAGTCCAAGCTCACCCTGATGAGCGAGTCGCTGCGGAACGACGGCCGCATCTGGGTGCCGAAGAAGGCCGAGGACTGCGCCAAGGATCCCCGTCAGATCCCCGAGGAGGACCGCGACTACTACCTGGAGCGGATCTACCCCTCGTTCGGCAATCTGGTGCCACGCGACATCGCCTCCCGCCAGGCGAAGAACATGTGCGACGAGGGTCGCGGCGTCGGCCCGGAGGTCAAGGAGATCGGGGCTGACGGCAAGGAGCACCTGGTGCGCCGCGGTGTCTACCTGGACTTCTCCGAGGCCATTTCCCGGCTCGGCAAGGCCGGCGTCTCCGCCAAGTACGGCAACTTGTTCGACATGTACAAGCAGATCACCGCTGACGATCCCTACGAGGTTCCGATGCGCATCTACCCGGCAGTGCACTACACCATGGGCGGCCTGTGGGTCGACTACGATCTGCAGAGCTCCATCCCCGGCCTGTTCGTGGCTGGCGAGGCGAACTTCTCCGACCACGGCGCAAACCGGCTGGGTGCTTCGGCGCTCATGCAGGGCCTTGCCGATGGTTACTTCGTGCTGCCGAACACCGTCAACGACTACCTGGCAGGCAATCACAACGGGAAGCTTCCCGACGATGATCCGGCTGTCACCGAGGCAGTCACTGCGGTCAAGAAGCGCATCGCCACACTGATCGATGTGCACGGCACCCGCACCGTTGACTCCTTCCACAAGGAACTCGGCCACATCATGTGGGAGTACTGCGGCATGGCTCGCACCGAGGAAGGCCTCAAGCTCGCGGTCGGCAAGATCCGCGCCCTGCGCGAGGAGTTCTGGCGGGACGTCAAGGTCACCGGAATCAACGAGGATCTCAACCAGACCCTCGAGCGTGCCGGTCGGGTCGCCGACTTCTTCGAGCTCGGCGAGCTCATGTGCATCGACGCGCTGCATCGTCGTGAAAGCTGCGGCGGTCACTTCCGCGTCGAGTACCAGACCCCCGAAGGTGAAGCGCTTCGCCGCGACGACGAGTACCTCTACGTGGCGGCCTGGGAGTTCAAGGGCGACGGTGTCAAGCCGGTGCTTCACAAGGAGCCCTTGGTCTACAAGGCAATCGAACTCAAGCAACGGAGTTACAAGTGAAGCTGACACTGAACATCTGGCGCCAGGCGGAGAGCGAGTCGACAGGCGCCATCAAGACATACCAGATCGACAACGTCAGCCCGGAAATGTCCTTCCTCGAGATGCTCGATCAGTTGAACGAGGATCTCACCGCGAAGGGCGAGGAGCCGGTCGCTTTCGATTCCGACTGTCGCGAGGGCATCTGCGGCATGTGTGGCCTGGTCATCAACGGCACCGCGCACGGTCGTGGCATGTCGCCGGTGCGCACCACCACCTGCCAGCTGCACATGCGCTGGTTCCACGACGGTGACACCATCACCATCGAGCCCTGGAAGGCCGGTGCATTCCCGGTCATCAAGGACCTCATCGTGGATCGTGGCGCGCTGGACCGGATCATGCAGGCCGGCGGCTTCATCTCCGTCAACACCGGTGCGGCCCCCGACGCCCACGCGGCTCCGATCTCGAAGTTCAAGGCTGACCGTGCCTTCGACGCGGCCACCTGCATCGGCTGCGGTGCCTGCGTCGCGGCCTGCCCGAATGGGTCGGCCATGCTGTTCACCTCGGCGAAGATCTCGCACCTGGCGAACCTGCCGCAGGGTCAGCCCGAGCGCAAGCTCCGTGTGAAGAACATGATCGGTCAGCACGATGCCGAGCTTCTCGGTCACTGCACCAACATCGGTGAGTGCGCGGCGGTCTGCCCCAAGGGCATCTCGCTGGACTCCATCACCCAGCTGAACCGGGACCTCATCGCCTCGTTGTTCAGCGGTGTGGGCATGAAGCAGCACTGACGCAGCTGGGTCATCCACTCAGCACAACCCATCATGTGGGGGGGGGGGGGGGGGGGGGGGGGGGGGCCGCGGGGGGGGGGCCGCCGCCCCCCCCGCGGGGGGGGGGGGGGGCGGCGGGGGGGCGGCCCGCGCCGCCGGGGGGGGGGGGGGCGGGGGCGCCCCCCCGGTGGGGGGGCGTGCGGTGGCCCCTCTGTTGGGGGTGGTCTCGCCGGGTGGGCGGGGCCCCCGGACCACTGGTCCGGGAACGCCGGTTTCACAGGTGGGAGGCGAGCAGTTCCCCGAGCGACATGGCCTTGCGTCTGCGCAGGTCAGCGATCTGCTTGCGGCAGCTGAAACCGTCTGCCAGCAGAATCGCGTCCGGCCCGGCGGCGTCGATCGCCGGAAGCAGATCGTGCTCGGCCACCTTCACGCTCACCTCGTAGTGGCCGCGCTCCACACCGAAGTTGCCGGCCAGCCCGCAGCAACCACCCAGCGTGATCACCTTCGCACCGGTGCGCTCCAGAAGCTTCTGGTCCGCGGCCCAGCCCAGCACCGAGGCGTGATGGCAGTGCGGCTGCGCGACGATGGTCTTCCCGGACAGATCCGGCGGAGTCCAGTCCGGCAGCTCCTCCAGCAGCTCGGCCAGCGTGTGGATCGATTCGGCAATCACCGGAACCCGGGGTTCGTCGGGCAGCAACTCGGCGGCGTCGGAGCGCCAGACCGCCATGCAGCTGGGTTCCATGCCCACGATGGGTGTCCCGGCTTCGGCGATCGGTGCCATGATCTCCACCGCATGACGCAGATGCGCCCGGGCGCCGTCCAGCTGGCCCGTGGTGATCCAGGTGAGCCCGCAGCAGGCGTCCTGTTCGATGACCTGCGGCGAGAAACCGGCCGAGACGAGGGTGGCGACCAGCCCGAGGATCTGACCGCCCTCGAAGGCATCACTGAAGGAGTCCACCCACACTGCCACCGGACGTCCCTTCGCAGGGCCCTTCTCCAGCGTCCGGGCAGCCTCCTGGCGCGCCGAGACTCCTGGCCGGAAGCGCGGCATCGGGCGGCGCTGGTCCACGCCGGCCATGCCCTTGACGATGTTCTTCAGCCCGGGGGTCTGGGTGAAGAGATTCCCGAGCCGGCCCACCCGAAGAGTGGTGACCAGACGGCCCCAGGTGGGCAGCTTGCCCATCGCATAGTGCGACATCGGGCGCAACCGGTGGCGGAAGCGGTGGTACAGAACGCGGGACTTGTAGGCGGCCATGTCAATGCCGGTGGGGCAGTCACGCCGGCAGCCCTTGCAGGCCAGGCAGAACTCCAGGGCCTCGGCGAGCTCGGGTGAGCGCCAGCCCTTCACCAGCTCGCCATTGATCATTTCCTGCAGCGCACGCGAGCGGCCGCGGGTGGAATCCTTCTCGTCACCGGTGGCCTGATAGCTGGGGCACATCACCCCACCGGCTTCGGTGGTGTCGGCCAGGCACTTGCCCACGCCGGAGCACTGGTGCACATCGCGGGTGAACTGGGGATCAGAGGCGCGCAGCGGCGAATCGAGGGTGGCGGCCACCCGGATGTCGTCGGCGGTCGGGGCAGGGTCGACGATGACGCCCGGGTTCAGCAGATTCTCCGGGTCGAAAAGCCGCTTGACGGCGCCGAACAGGTCGATGACGCCGGGGGAGTACATCAGGGGCAGCAGCTCACCGCGGGCGCGGCCGTCGCCGTGCTCGCCGGACATCGAGCCGCCGTGGCTGGCCACGAGCCGCCCGGCCGCCAGCATGAAGTCGTGGTAGCGCTGCACACCGCCGGGCTGGTCGAAGGGGAAGTCGATGCGGCAGTGCACGCAGCCGTCACCGAAGTGGCCGTAGGGCAGGCCGTGCAGACCGTGCTCGGCCAACAGCCCGTCGAGATCGCGCAGATACTGCCCGAGATTCTCCGGCGGCACCGCCGAGTCCTCCCACCCGGCATAGGCCGGGTTGTCCAGGGCAACACCCGCCAGGCCGGCGGCGTCGGAGCGGATGCCCCACAGCCGCTGGGCCTGCGCCGGGTCGTCAACGACCCAGCCCTCCAGCGCGCCACTGGCCTCCACCAGCGCGTGCGCCCGCGCGGCGATCTCGGCTGTGTCGCTGCCAACGAGCTCGACGAAGGCCCAGCCGTCACCACGGGGCAGCGGCGGGACGGCGTGCTTGCCCAGTCTGTCGGCGACGATGTCGGCCAGCCTGCGATCCATGCCTTCGATGGCGGTCGGGTGGAATTCCAGGATGGACATCGTGGCGGCGCCGGCGTCGGGCATCGTGGGATAGCCCAGCGCCACCGTCGTCTTGCAGGGGGCGTCTGCCACCAGCTTCACGGTGGCCTCGGTGATGATCCCCAAGGTGCCCTCGGAGCCACCGAAGAACTTCGCGGCATTTCGCCCGTTTTCGGGCAGCATGTGCTCCAGCGAATAGCCGGAGACCTGACGGGTGAAGCGGCCGCATTCGGTACGGATGGCGGCCAGATTGGCGTCCACCAGCTGATCGAGGCTGTTCAGCACCTCCGGGCGCTCGCCCTCCGCTGCGCCCCCGAGCCTCAACAGCTCGCCGGTGCCGGTGACGACCTCCAGCGAGACGGTGTTGTCGGCGGAGCGTCCGTAGCCCAGCGCACGGGGCCCGCAGGCGTTGTTGGCGACCATTCCGCCGATGGTGCAGCGGTTGGATGTGGAGGGGTCCGGCCCGAAGCGCAGCCCGTACGGGGCCGCCGCCCTCTGCAGCCACGACTGCACGACACCCGGCTGGACCACTGCGGTGGCAGATTCGGGATCGACCGAGATGATGTCGTGGAAATGCCGTCGCATGTCGACGACCAGACCGGCGCCGACGGCATTGCCCGCGCAACTCGTGCCTGCGCCGCGACCGGTGACGGGCAGGCCCACCTTCAGGGCCGCCCGGATCACCGCAATCAGCTCGTCGCGATCGTGCGGCATGGCCACCGCCTGGGGCACGACCCGGTACACCGAGGCGTCGGTTGAGTACAGCGCCCGGGTCAGCGTCGAGTCATCGAGGCAGTTGTCGACACCGAGTTCGGCGCGCAGGTCGCGCAGCTTGTCGGCCGTTGTCGTGGAACTGGCTGGGGCAATGGTGCTCACCTGCTCAGTCTGCCACCGCCATCACCGCAGTCATTCCCCGGCCGAGGGCGCGGAAGTCGTCTGGGCTCATGACGTCCACGAGGATGTCGCGCACTGACTGCACATGGGTGGGCGCAGCCTCGACCAGCAGATCCATTCCCTCATCGGTGAGCCTGGCCAGCACCCCACGACCGTCCTCGTCGGTGCGGCATCGGATGATCAGCCCCTGCTGTTCCATGCGTGTGACTGTGTGGGTGAGCCGTGAACGGGACTGGTGAACACCGGCAGCGAGCTCAGACATCCGCATCTCGTGAGCCGGCGACTCGGACAGCGTCACCAGGATCTCGTATTCGTTGAGATCGAGGTGAAAACTACGCAGAGCGCTGTTGAGATGCTCATTGATGCGCGCGACCCCAGACAGATAGGTGCGCCAGATGCGTTGCTGTTCGGCGTCGAGCCACACGTTGTCCTGGTCATCGGGCATGCAGCGATTCTATCCAGCCCCTGACAGGGATCACGGTCGTGATTTGTCTTGCCCGAGCCCGCACGATAGGCTTCCCCGGTTGCGTCTTCAGGACGCCACTGTCGTCCGGAACGGTGTGACGGCAGCATCTGGTTCACGAAGAGTCAAGGAGTCGACATGGCAGCCGTGTGCGAGGTCTGCGGTAAGGGACCCGGTTTCGGCCACAACGTGCCGTGGTCGAAGAAGAAGACCAACCGCCGCTGGAATCCGAACATTCAGCATGTTCGCGCCGTTGTCAATGGCACCCCCAAGCGCGTCAACGTGTGCGTGTCCTGCCTCAAGGCCGGCAAGGTCTCTCGCTGAATCAGCTTTTCGGCTGAGCAGATTTTCTTCCGGCAAGCCCGGGTCGGCGCTTTGCGCCGGCCGGGCTTTTTGCCGTGCTCTGACGCAGTTCCCGATGCTCCGGGTGCCGCCGCATCTGGTCGCCAGAAGTGTCCCAGCTGCTGGCTAGGCTCGAGTCGTGATCCCAGCCACAGGCAACTCGGCCACCGGCAGCAGGCACGCCACGGACAGCAGAGCCCGTTCGGGCGCCAAGGCGCCGCGGCCAGCATCGAGGGGTGCGGGCGAGTCACGAGGTGCGGGCAGATCGTCTGCGAGTACGTCCAGGAGTGGGTCACGCCCTCCAGTCACTCGTCAGCTGTCCACCAGCCAACGCGTCAGCCCATATCGCACCGACACCTATCGCCGGCTCAGTGCCGGCCTGCCTGAAATCTTCGGTGCGAAGACAGCGAAGGCGCTCGCCATGGTCGGCCTGCGCAGCGTGGACGACCTGTTGCACCATACCCCCAGGGATTACCTGCTGGGCACCCAGAGCAGCGATCTCTCCCGTCTGGTTCCCGGCGAGAGGGTCGCCCTCGTCGCCCACGTGCAGAAAACCGGCACTGCCCCATTGCGCAATGCCCCGCGCAAGCAGCGGCTGGATGCCGTCCTCACCGACGGCACGGGCACCCTGCGGCTCACCTTCTTCGGCAGGGCCACATTCGTGGAGAACTGGCAGAGACAGCTCAACACGGGGGAGCGCGGGATTTTCGTCGGCCGGATCAGCGAGTTCAACGGCCAACTCCAGATGACCCACCCAGATTTCGTGATGCTTGATGCCGAGGGGCAGATCGTCGGCGCCTCGAAGAAGAAGCGCGAGCAGATGGAACCGGTGGTGCGCGTGGTGCGCAAGTCCCCGGTGATCGGCATCTATCCGGCCCGTGCTGGGCTGCCCACCTGGCAGATCGCCGAGTGCGTCGGCATGGCGCTCGACCTCCTCAAGGGCATCGACGACCCACTGCCCGAACAGCTGCGTCACGCCGAAGGCGTGCCCGGCCTGTGGGAGGCATTCGACCTGGTGCATCGCCCAACCGAGATGGCAGATGTCGAGCGCGGCATGCGCCGACTCAAGTTCGACGAGGCACTGTCGCTGCAGCTCACCATGGCACTGCGCCGACGCGACGCCGGCCAGCACGCCGCCGAGGCCATCGAGCCGCGGCCAGGAGGTCTGCTGGAAGCCTTCGACGCCGGTCTGCCGTTTGCTCTCACCCCTGGTCAGCAGGAGGTTTCCGCCGAGATCAGCGCGGACATGGCCCGCACCAGGCCGATGCAGCGCCTCCTGCAGGGCGAAGTGGGTTCGGGCAAGACGGTGGTGGCGCTGCGCGCCATGATCACCGCCGTCGACGCCGGGCACCAGGCGGTCCTCGTGGCCCCCACCGAGACGCTGGCCGAGCAGCACGAGGCATCCATCCGTGCGCTGATGGGGCCGCTGGCTGAAGGGGGAATGCTCGGCGCGGAGGAACATTCGACCGGGCTCACTCTGCTCACCGGATCTGTCACCGGCAAGGCGCGCGCCCAGGCACTGGCCGACATCGCGTCCGGTCGGTCGGGCCTGGTGGTCGGCACCCACGCCCTGTTCGGGGCCGATGTGCACTTCGCCGAGCTGGGTCTGGTCGTCATCGACGAACAGCACCGCTTCGGTGTCGAGCAGCGTGCCCTGCTGGCCGACCGCGAGGCCACCCACCCGCACGAACTGGTGCTCACCGCCACGCCCATCCCCAGATCGGTGGCGATGACGGTTTTCGGGGACCTCGAGGTCTCCACCCTGCGGGACCTTCCCCGCGGCCGGGGCCAGATCCAGACCACCGCAGTCCTCACCGCAGAGCACCCGAATTGGTTGCCGAGGGTGTGGCAGCGAGTTGTCGAGGAGGTCCGTGCCGGCCACCAGTGCTTCGTGGTCTGTCCCCGGATCGGCCCGAAGGATGATCTCGGTGACGGGGACAAGTCCTCGGCCGATGCCGAGCAGATGTACGAACGGCTGCGCAGCCATGAGCTCGCCGATCTCGAGGTGGGGCTTTTGCACGGAAGGATGCCAGCCGCACGGAAGCGCGAGGTGATGGCCGGATTCGCCGCGGGATCCCCGCAAGTGCTGGTGGCCACGACAGTCGTCGAGGTGGGCGTCGACGTACCCGGGGCCTCGGCAATGGTGGTGCTGGACGCCGACCGATTCGGCATCAGCCAGCTCCATCAGCTGAGGGGCAGGATCGGGCGGGACGGGAATCCAGGTATCTGCCTGCTGGTGAGCGGCGTGGATCCGCGGTCGGCCGCAGCCGAACGACTGGCGGCTCTGGCGTCCACCAGCGATGGCTTCGAGCTGGCCGAACTGGACCTCGCACAACGCCGCGAGGGTGATGTTCTCGGCGCCGAGCAGTCCGGTGGCCGCACCACCCTGAGGTTGCTGCGAGTCCTCGATGACGCAGACCTCATTGCCCGCGCCAAAGCAATCGCGGAGAAACTCGCAGCGGCCGAGTCGCTGGATTCAGAACCGGGCCTGCAGGACATGGTCACCGCGGTGCACGAGCGCTCCGCCACGGACTGGATGGATCGTGATTGAGCGACGGCTGGCACAGGCGCGCGTGCCGCATCGTACGATCCGACGGGATGCTGAACGGCTCATTGCACGCTGGAGCGAACCCGCCCGGCTGGCATCCACCTGGCAGTCCTGGGGGACGCGCTGTGCCTGCGCGGGGTGGCGCAGGCACAGTGAAAAACCCAAGGGCAGTGAAAATCCTTGTGAACCTGGGGTAGGCGCTCAGCCCTCAGTCGGCTCGACGCCGAACAGGAAGGCGCGTCCGCTGATGGACTCGGGCGTGATGCGCACCCAGTTCTTCTTCACGGTGGGCACCCACGGCAGCAGCGGCGCGCGCTTGATGCGTGCCAGCTCGTCCTCTTCGGTGATCAGCGTGCCCGCACCCTTCACGATGACGCTCCACCCGCCGTCCTCGGTCCAGCCGTCCGCCTCGAAGGAAACATTCCCGTTGACCGCCATGGTGTCCAGCTTGGTGCCCGGTGCGCTGCGGAAGACGATGCTCTCACCGTCGAGGCAGAAGTTGACCGGGAAGATTTCGGGATGATCCTTCGTGGACACGGCGAGGCGCCCGACTTCGACGCTGGCGAGATAGCCCCACGCGCTGTCTTCAGGGATGTCGGAAACAGGACCTGTTGTGTCAGCCATACCCAACATCTAACCGCAGTGTGCCTCCCAGCGGCAGGCCGACCGCGCACAGATGGGGGATTGACTTCGGGCGAGGCCCGATAGCCTGGTTCTCGTGGGCAGGATCATCGCTGGACGAGCAGGCGGAGCGCGTCTCGTGATGCCTTCGGGACGTGACACCCGTCCGACGACAGACCGGGTCCGTGAGGCCCTGTTCTCCGCTCTCGCCACCTGGTTCGGTGGGGCAGGAGGGCCTGCCGAGGAGCAGTTGGACGGCCTGGCGGTGCTCGATCTGTTCGCAGGATCTGGTGCGCTGGGTCTGGAGGCCGCCAGCCGGGGTGCCCTCCGGGTGGTCTTCGTGGAACGCGACAGAGCCGCCGCAGGGGTGATCCGCCGAAACATCGCCGCGACTCATCTTCCGGGTGAGGTGGTGACCGGGAGCGTCTCAGTTTTCCTGGACCGGCAGTCCCACGCCGCTTTTGACCTGTTGTTGCTCGATCCGCCCTATGCGCTGCCCAATGATGAACTCGTGGAGCTGCTGGACCGAGTGGACCTCAATGGCGTCATCGCGGCAGATGGGCTCGTGGTCGTCGAGCGGGACAGCCGGACTCCAGAACCCTCGTGGCCGACCGGTCTGCGACGGGAAAGAATGCGACGCTACGGTGAAACCTGCCTTTACTTCTGTCGACCCAGCGAGAGCGAGCACGATGCCTGAATCGGTCAGAGCTGTCTGCCCGGGCTCTTTCGACCCCATCACTCGAGGTCACCTCGACATCATCGAGCGGGCGCACAGCGTCTTCCACGAGGTCGTCGTGGCGGTGGGGCGCAACACCACCAAGAACTACCTCTTCGACATCGATGAGCGTCTGGACCTGGTTCGCAGGGCCGTGGGGCACCTGGATGGCGTCACCGTCGAAATCATCGACGGGCTGCTGTCAGATTTCTGCAAGGAGCACCAGGCGTCGGTGATCGTCAAGGGTGTGCGCTTCGGCACGGATCTCGATTACGAATTGCAGATGGGCCAGCTCAACCGATTCCTGTCAGGCATCGAGACGGTGCTGCTGCCGGCTGGCCGGGAGTACGGCACGATCTCCAGTTCGATGCTGCGCGAGGTGGCTGCCAACCATGGTGACATTTCGCCGTTCGTCACCGCGGAGGCCAACGCGGCGGTGCGGGCCAAGCTCGGGTACTGAACCGGGCGCCCCGCTGGATGCCGACGGGTGTTCCAGGGGCATCGGCTGAGCGGCCGTCGTCGATCCCACCCCCGGGTGTCTTGGTCCGCGCCGTGTACTGCCCGACCTTGGCCTGCCACCTAAGCTTGCTGCCGTGAGCAGCCAACTTGACCAGCGTCTTCCACTGGTCGTCGACACCCATGAACTCACCCGTACTCCGGGCTCGGTGAAGTACTACCGCCAGCGGGTCCCGGCGCCGGCCGACCTGGGAGTGCGGCTGATCGGTGTGCCCGAAGGGGCAGAGATGTCGCTCGACCTGATGCTTGAGGCTGTTGTCGAGGGCGTCCTCGTCACGGGAACCATCGATGCCCCGCTGGAAGGCGAATGTGCGCGCTGCCTGGAGCCCATTCACGAGGATGGCCACTACCGGATGACGGAGTTGTACAACTATCCCGGCCGGGATGCCGGCGAGGATGAGCTCTTCCTGGCAGGCGAGCTGCTGGATCTCGAGCCGGCGATCAGGGACGCTGTCGTGCTCGATCTGCCCTTCACGCCGCTGTGCCGGCCGGACTGCGAGGGTCTGTGCCCGGTCTGCGGCGCCGATCTCAACAAGGACCCCGAGCACTCCCACGACGATCAGATCGATCCGCGGTGGAGCGGCCTCAGCCAGGTGCTTGCGGAGGATCCGGACGAAGCCGGGAGCGGCCCACAGGAGTAGTCCCCGGATCGTCGGCGGCTGTCGATTGGCGCCCGGCTGGCCGAGGGCGTAGCATGGCTCGTCGCGTGTGCTTGTGCGACGCCCATGTGGTGCGCCCAGGGATGCGCACTGACCCGACGCGTCCCACCAGACGCGCAGTCCCACACTTGATCGAGGAGAATAACGTGGCTGTCCCGAAGCGGAAGATGTCCCGCAGCAACACGCGGTCGCGCCGCTCGCAGTGGAAGGCTGCGCCCGTGACGCTGGTTGCCTGCTCCTTCTGCGGCAACCTGCACCTGCCGCACACCGCATGCCCCAAATGCCACCGTTACGGTCCCCGTGGCGATTTCCGCGAAGTCACCGGGAGCTTGAACACCAGTGAATTCGAGTGAGCCCGGCTCGCCCTCATTTCTGCAACTGATCGAGGAGCTCGGCGTCCGGGTGGACGCGGAACTCCTCGATCTTGCGTTGACGCACCGGTCGTTCGCCTACGAGAACGGCAACATCCCCAACAATGAGCGCCTCGAGTTCCTCGGTGACTCGGTGCTCGGGATTTGCGTCACCGACTACCTGTACAAGCATTTTCCCGACCATCCCGAGGGCAAGCTCGCGAAGATGCGCGCCTCCGTGGTGAGTTCGGTGAGCCTGGCCAGGGTGGCCCGCAAACTCGGTATCGGCCAGCTGGTGAAGCTGGGCCATGGCGAACTGACCACCGGTGGGCGCAACAAGACCAGCATCCTGGCGGACACCACGGAGGCACTCATCGGGGCGATATACCTCACCGATGTCCCCAGCGCCCGCGTCTTCGTGCATCACCTCTTCGATCCGTTGGTGGACCGCGCCGACCTGAGCGGTGCGGCGCTGGACTGGAAGACATCCCTGCAGGAGGTCTGCGCAGCCCTGGGCACTGAATCGCCCGAGTACGACATCAGCGAATCCGGCCCGGACCACAACAAGCGCTTCGTCGCCGTGGTGGTCGTGGCGGACCGCCGCTTCGAGCCCGCCGAGGGACACAACAAGAAGCAGGCCGAACAGCGAGCCGCTGCCCACGCCTTCCGCATCCTGAACCAGGAGTTGCAGGCTCGCACCCTCTCGGCGGATGCCTGAACTTCCCGAAGTCGAAACCATCCGCGCCGGTCTGGACACACTGGTCACAGGACGGAGTGTGCTGGCGGTGAAGGTGCTCGATGCCCGCGCCGTGCGCCGTCATCCTGCTGGCCCCGCCGATTTTGCCAGCAGATTGGTGGGCCAACGACTCCGTGCCCCCAGACGGCGTGGAAAGTACCTGTGGATCCCCACTGAGTCCGGCGACGCGATCCTCGCGCACCTCGGCATGAGCGGGCAGTTCCGGTTCGACACGCCAGAAGCCCCCCTGCACGTGCATGCCCGGGTGCTGCTCGATCTCGACGACGGTTTCCAGCTGCGCTTCATCGACCAGCGTCTGTTCGGAGGACTGTCGATCTCGCCAGGTGGCGCCGAGCTGCCCGGTGAGATCGCCCATATCGGGCTCGATCCGTTCGACGCCGGTTTCGACCTACCGTCGGTCGCGGCCACGATGCGCACCAGGCGGAGCACCGTCAAACGTTCCCTGCTTGACCAGACTCTCGTCTCCGGAATCGGCAATATCTACGCCGACGAAGCATTGTGGCTCGCCAGGACCCATTACGACTATTCAACCCAGGTCCTGTCGACGCGCCGGGCGCGTTCCGTGCTGAGGGCGGCGCAAAGCGTGATGCGTGCGGCACTGGCGCAGGGCGGCACGAGTTTCGATGCGTTGTACGTGCACGTGAATGGCGCGTCCGGGTACTTCTCCCGCGAGCTCAACGTCTACGGCAGGGCCGGAAAGCCGTGCCCGCGCTGCGGCACGAAGATCGTCCGCGAAGCATTCATGAACCGCTCGAGCTATCGCTGCCCACGCTGCCAGCCGAAGGTGAACGCGCGGACGCGCTAGTCACCGAGTGGTTCGGATGGCGAGCCCGTCGGTAACTCTGCTCACCCCCATCGGCAGACGCGGATGCCGTCTGCAGTGAGGCAACCGTCGGTGTCCAGCTGGCGAACCACCACACAGGGTGCCGCAAAGAGGTGCACTGTAGATTGGTTCACCATGAGTTCAGAGCTTGCGCCCGGTGGAGCGGCCCGCTGGGGCCGGTTGCTGTGGCAGTTCATCAGGTTCGGCATCGTCGGTGGCTCCGGTGTCGTGGTCAACATGGCGGTCGCCGTCGTGATGAACAAGCTCAATGGCGGCTCGGCCCATGCCGTCGAGGTCCTTTTCCCGGTTCCAGGCACCTCATTCAATTTCCGTTTCAGCTCGCTGGTCTGGATCGTGACCTTCCTGGTGGCGAACACCTACAACTACCAGCTCAACCGGATGTGGACCTTCCGCGGCACCACCCGGAGCTGGTGGGTGGGCTTCGGGCAGTTCATGCTGATCGGCGCGATCGCCGCTTTCATCGGCATGATCCTCAAGGCCATGATGATGAGCCCCGATTCGCTGCTCACCCTGCACGGCGCCTGGTTCGACGCCTGGCAGTTCAGGCCCGGTGGCACCCTGCGGGAGCAGGTGGAGGACGCCGTGCATTCGCCGGAGTACGTCTCCCAGGCCCTGGCGATCCTCATCACGATGCCGATCAACTTCATCGTCAACAAGCTCATCACCTTCCGCACGCGCAAGCCGAGCGCCGCCGAGGCCGAACGCGAGCCGGTTCTCACGCCGTGAAGGCCATGGCCGTTGGCCCGCAGGCCGCGTCGAGGATGTGCGCTCCTGAAGGCGATGCGTGCGTCACCATGCCGGGACGCCTTGCCATTCCGGGAAGTATGGGGAGCAGTCCTCCGTATCCTCTGAAGAGAATCGTATGTATCTGAAGAGCCTGGCGCTGCGCGGGTTCAAATCCTTCGCCTCTGCCACCACGCTCAACTTCGAGCCGGGCATCACCGCCATCGTCGGCCCGAACGGTTCGGGCAAGTCCAACATCGTTGACGCGCTGGCCTGGGTGATGGGCGAGCAGGGCGCAAAGCACCTTCGCGGCGCCAAGATGGAAGACGTCATCTTCGCCGGCACGGCAGGGCGGGCCCCGCTGGGCCGGGCAGAAGTCACCCTCACCATCGACAACACCGATGGTGCGCTGCCGATCGAGTACACCGAGGTGACTCTCACCCGGACGCTGTTCCGCTCCGGCAGCTCCGAGTATGCGATCAACGGCCAGACCGCCCGTCTGCTCGACGTGCAGGAGTTGCTCAGCGACACCGGTATGGGCCGCGAGATGCATGTCATCGTCGGGCAGGGCCAGCTCGAGCAGATTCTGGCGTCCAACCCGGAAATGCGCCGCGGCTACATCGAAGAGGCCGCCGGGGTGCTCAAGCACCGTCGCCGTCGCGAGAAGGCGGTGCGGAAACTGGAATCCACCGGTACCAATCTGGACCGCCTCACCGACCTCATCGCCGAGATCCGCCGCCAGCTCAAACCGCTTGGACGACAGGCGGCGGTGGCACGCAAGGCCGGCATCGTGCAGGCAGAACTACGCGATGCCAGGGCAAGGCTGCTTGCCGACGACCTCACCACGGCCACCCTCGCACTGGAATCCGATCGGCAGGCCGCTGAGCAGGCCGAGCGCATCCGCGCTCAGGCGCAGGCCCGCCTCGAGGCCGCCCAGCGTGAGGAACAGCGCGCCGAGCAGGCTCTCGCCGAAGTGACGCCGGCCCTCTCGGCGGCGCAGCAGCACCTGCTGTCCGCGTCCACCCTCGGCGAGCGCAATCAGACCACCACCACGCTGAGCGCAGAGCGGATGCGCCGTTCCGGGGCGCAGCCGGCGCGCACCCCGGGAAGGGACCCCCAGGAGTTGGAGGCACAGGCGGCACGCGCCCGTGAGGACGAGGCGGCACTGCGAGCTGGACTCGCCGAGGCCAAGTCGGAACTGTCGCAGGCCGGGGAGGCGCGACAACAGGCCGAACACGCTCATGTGGCTGCCGAAGCCGAATATGGTCAGCAGCTGCGTGCGCTGGCCGACCACCGCGAGGGCCTGGCCCGGCTCAACGGGCAACTCTCCTCCCTGCAATCGCGTCTGGATGCCGGGCGGGAGGAGAATGCCCGCCTGGCGCACCGCCGGGATGAGGCGCTGCACCGTGCCGAGGAGGCCGACCGGGAATATCTGAGCCTGGAGAGCTCGATCACCGGTCTGGGCGAGGGGGAGTCCCAGCTCGACGCCGACTACGAGCAGGCCGGCTCTGCCGTCCATTCGGCAGAACAGCAGTTGGAAGAGCTCGACACCCAGCAGGTCGAGGTCGACCGTGAGGTCTCCTCGCTGCGCGCCCGGCTGGAAGCCCTGCGACTGGGTCTGCAACGCGACGACGGTGCCGCAGCGCTGCTCGACACCGAGGTGGAAGGGATCACCTCCGCGCTGTCAGGGGAGCTCGGCGTGCAGCCGGGCTGGGAGGCGGCCCTGGCCGCAGCCCTCGGCCGATCGGCCGACGCCGTGGTGGCGCGCGATCCGCAGACCGCTCGCGAGGGCCTGGATCGCCTTCGTGATGCCGAGCTCGGCAGAGCGAGGATCATCATCGCCCGTGGACAAGGCCGGCCGTCGACGCTCGGGAGTCTGCCCGATGGTGCGCACCGCCTGGTCGACCTGGTGACCGCCGGGCCCGAACTCTCCGGAACTCTGGAGGGCCTGCTGGGCACAGTTGTGGCAGTGCCAGACCTTTCCATGGCGGCCGCTCTGCTGGACACCCAGCCGGAACTGGTGGTCGTGACCTCCGGCGGGGAATTGGTCTCCAGCTGGTTCGCAGAGGGCGGGTCCGGCCAGGCTCGCAGCACCATCGAATTGCAGGCCGAGGTCACTCGCAGCAGCGAAGAACTCCACGCCGCCGAGAAACGCTCGCAGCAGCTGCGCTTCGCCCGGCAGCCGGCCGGGCGGGCGGTGGCCGAAGCCACAGCGGCAGCCGATGCCTGCCTGGAGC
>NZ_JBDNTB010000040.1:0-26608 GCF_047719395.1 Propionibacterium sp. | reverse complement strand
CCCCCCCCCCCCCGCCCGCGCGGCCCGGCCGCGCCGAGCGCTTCGGGTAAACCACCGCTGCAAAAGGGGAGCCCGGCCCTCCGGCGCCCCCCCCCCCCCAATTCTATGAGTCGGGATCAGTCCTCGTCAGCCTTCTCGACCGCCTTCTTCGTGGTCTTCCTGGCGGCAGGCTTCTTGGCCGGGGTCTTCTTCGTGGTGGTGGTCTTGGCGGCCGCCTTCTTCGGCTTCGAGGCCTTCGCGACCGGCTTCTCGTCCTCCGCCGGCGCCTCGGCCTCGGTGTCCTCGCTGACCTCGGCCTCGGGTGCCTTGACGTCAGCTTCCGCCCCGCTGTCCTCGGCCTCGGCGACATCATCGCTGGACTCATCGGGAATCACGATCGAGCCGTCGGCCTGGAGGTGCTCCAGATCGATCACAGCGCCGGCTGAATCGGTGACCACCGCATCGTTCACGATCTCGCTCAGTGCCTTGCCACGGCGGATCTCACCCAGCCATTCGGGCATGTTGTTGTTCTCGGTCATGGCCTGGATCTGCTGCTCGGGCGAGGTACCGCTCTGCTGAGCCTTCTGCAGCACCAGACGGGTGAACTCTTCCTGACTGACCGGCACATTGCGCACCTCGGCGAGGTTGTCGAGGATCCGCGGGGCGCGCAGCGCCGGCTCTGCGCGCTCGTCGACGTCCTTCCAGAACTCCTCCGGGGTGTCGGCCTCCTCCTCATCGCCGCTGTTCTGCAGGTACTGCTCAATGGTCATCCCGGCCTGGTTGAGCTGAGCATCGATCTGGTCGTGGTAGCCCTTGACCTCGTTCTCCAGCACGCTGGCCGGGAGTTCGAAGTCGACGCGGCTGAGGACATTCTCGAGCACCTTGTCACGCGCCGAATTGGCCTGCCCGATGCGAGACATCCGCTCCAGGTTGTCACGCAGGTCAGCAAGCATCTCCTCAGCGGTGTCGAATTCGGAGACCATCTGGGCGAAGTCATCGTCAACTTCGGGCAATTCCTGCGAGTTGACCTTGGTCACATTGACCTGGATGTCGGCATCCTCACCCTGGTGGAGGCCACCTGCAAGCTTGCTGGTGAAGGTCTTGACCTGGCCGGCTTCCATGCCGGTGAGAGCCTCGTCAAGGCCTTCCACCATGCCACCGTCGCCCAGGCGGTACTGCATGTCGCTCGCCTCGGCATCGGGAACCGGATTGCCGTCCTGGGTGGCGGAGAGGTCGAAGACCACGACATCACCCTCGGCTGCAGCACGATCCACCTCGGTGAGGGTGCCGAATCGATCACGCAGAAGCTTGACCCGCTCGTCAACGTCCTCGTCGCTGACCTCGGCGGACTCGACCTCGACCGAGATGCCCGACAGGTCAGGAATCTCGAAGTCGGGGCGCACGTCGACCTCGGCGCTGAACTCGACGACATCGCCGTCCTCGAGCTTGGTCACCTCGATCTCTGGCTGGCCCATCGGAATGATCTCATGCTCCTTGACG
This sequence comes from Propionibacterium sp., assembly GCF_047719395.1. NCBI lineage: Bacteria > Bacillati > Actinomycetota > Actinomycetes > Propionibacteriales > Propionibacteriaceae > Propionibacterium > Propionibacterium sp. The sequence continues at coordinate 25,129 of NZ_JBDNTB010000040.1, read as the reverse complement.
GCATGCGCATAGGCCTCGGGGATGGCGTCGTTGATCGCCTCCTGGAGCACAGTGCCGCGGCCGAAGCGCTGGTCGATGAGCTTGGCTGGCACCTTGCCGCGACGGAACCCGGGCAGATTCACCTGTTCGGAGATCTTCTTGTAAGCCGTGTCGATCTTCGGCTGAAGTTCGGCGAAAGGCATTTCGATGGTGAGCTTCACCCGGGTGGGGTTGAGCTGCTCAACGCTGCTGGGCACTAGATCTCCTGTTTTTCCGGCATTGCGCGAGAGCGCGCAGACAATGCCGCCAATCCTAGCCAGCCGTGACGACGGGCACCAAAGGGCCACCGTTCACGGCAGCAGGGAGGGCGGCAGATGACAGCTCGACTTCCTCGTGAGCTCGATGAGCGTGATCGGCAGTGCTCGGGCAAGCCCACTTTCCTGAGAGTCTTCATGCCTAGTCGTAAGCACTTTCAAGGATCCAGGCAAGGTGACCGGGAATGACCGGGAACGGCTTTCATGCCGCGTGTGGAGCGAACGACGGGAATCGAACCCGCGTAGCCAGTTTGGAAGACTGGGGCTCTACCATTGAGCTACGTTCGCATGCGCTGAGCAGGGACAGAGTATACGACTCCAACCGATGGGTGGTCGCCATCCGCAGGGTCGTCCCGCTGGCCCTTGGCGATTCGTGGCCACGCGGGCCGCTGCGATAGCCTTCCCGATGTTTGCGCACCAAAGACGCGCGGACGGGGTGTGGCGCAGTTGGTAGCGCGCGTGCTTTGGGAGCATGAGGCCGCCGGTTCGAGTCCGGTCACCCCGACAAATCACCATGGGTCTCCACTGCACGAGACCAAAACTAAGGGAAACCTAAGTAGTCGGTTAAGCTTGGCCCGCATCAGAAATGTGAAGACGCAACAGAGGTGGCGCAAGATGGCGGAGAACCAGACCCAGCAGACGGTCAGCGGCTACGAGGAACAGCCGCATGTCAAGGACGGCTGGGTTCCGCCGTGCTGCCGTCCCGCCAAGAAGAGCAAACTCAAGTCGGCCCTCGGCAAGCTGACCGGGAAGTCGAAGGGCTGAGCCGCTAGGGAACTGACCCGTAGGCGGGCGAGCACCACCACACAGGTTGCCATCGGGGCGCAAATTCGATACCTGCCGGACGGCAACCACCACTCAATCGCTCGGCGCAGGTCGCACCGTGCACTCGGCGTCCGGCGCGCAGTCGAACTCACCGATGTCGGTGCTCAGATGTACCCGTGTCCGGGGTGAACCGCCCTGAACATCGATGGTGGCGCTCAATCCGAGCAGGATTCCCCGTTCCTCGCCCTCGCATGTCAGCGACATGCCCAGATGCGCCGCCGCCAGGTCGGAGACCGCGAACCGGTGGCCGGGCTCCCCCGCATCGCAGTTTTCCGCTGTGTGGTGCGCCGGATCGCCCTGCCGCTCGCGGCGCCGGCCCATCTCGGCGGACAACTCCCGTCCCAGGGAGCGCCCCGCGACGTCCATGGCCTGGATGCTGGCCTGGGAGCGCTCCATCATGCCGGAGACCATGCCTCCCACCACGGCACCGCGCAGGTCTTGCCACTGCACCTCACCCCACAGCCGCTCGACCTCGTCGCACAGCCGCAGGATGATCTCGGTCTGTGCTCTTTCCCGGCCGCTTCCCTCGGGGTACGGGAACTCAGCACGGACCCAGTCGATGTCGATTCCAGCCATCTTCAACCTCCCGCACGAATGCTGGCCCGAAGTATCTCACCGCTCACCCGGCAGTCGATGACTTGATCGCAGACACAGTCACGCGGGCCCCCTCGAAGTCCAAGGACTCGAAACAGACCCACGTGCCGGCACCGCATGCGCGATACGACTCACCTCATCTGGCCCGGGAACCCCTCCTGCTGATCGCGCCCCAGATGGCGATCACGATGATGGCGCCGATGATCGCGAAGATCCATGACCAGAGCGAGAAGAAGTGCGTCATGACATCATCCCGGCCGAGGACCAAGTTTCCTATCCAGCCGCCGACAATCGCACCGATGACGCCCGAGATCAGCGTGCCCAGCCAGCCCATGTCTCTCTTCAGGATCGCTTTGGCGATGGATCCGGCAATCAGACCGAGCAGAAGATATGCGAGAAATCCCATTGTCCTACTCCTTTGTGGAATGGTGACCGCGAAGCACGGCCAAGTCGTGTACAACCCCTTCAGCAACGTTTCCCAGAGGCGTATTCCATGAAGTCAGCGAAACGAACCCTCAAAACTCGCCCATCCTGAAGATCTGCTCGTGCGAAACCCTGGAACCGTGTCTGATGGTCATGGACCCCTCGCACCACAACGGGTGCGGTGGATACCGTCCAGTTGCCGAACAACGATCCGCTGAGGAGGAATTGTGCCGATCCGGTCGATCACAGCTGCCGACCTGTCGTTTCAGGTGAGAGACCCTTCCCCCGTCGTCGACATTCGCGATCGCATCGGTTCCCGGCTGATCGGCAGCCTCACCGTGGCCATACCGGCACCCTGGCAGCCAACCCATTCGGCATATCTGGACGATGAATTCGAGTGGGGCTGGTCACATCCCAGCGGGGCATCGTGCACCGCACGTCTCAGCGCTGCCAGCCCCGGCGCCCCCGGAAGCGCTGCCACGCTCCGGCTGGTGGTCACCGCGTCGGCCGGTGCAGCGCTTGAGAGCTCTCCCCCGCAGCTGCACTGGCACGGCTCCGCACCCGTGCGCTGCTGGTTGGGTGGCTCTCGCGCGCTGGCGGTTCTCGATGAACGGCCCGAAGATGGTGTGGTCACCGTCCTCGCACTCACCTCCGGAGTGGGAAGGCCGCACAGCGATGCATCGGCGGAGACCCCCGACGGCCTGGTCATCGATGCAGGGGCCAGCCCCACTGTGCTGGATACCGGCCAGAGCTGGATTTGTACCTGGGCGCTCCGGCGCTCGTCCAACCTGCCGGCCGCGATGGCCAGGACACCGGAATGGTTGCCCCGCTCGGTTGCACCCGCGGCGGGCGAAGCGGTGCGGTTTGAGCTGCCCGACGTGGTCGTGGTCAGTAACGCGGACCAATGTGTCGACGAGCACGGCACCGAGCTGTCGAGCGAGGGGGGCCGTCACGACATTGCGCTGCGGGGGCCTGGCCTGGACTGCACCCTCACCCTGGTCTGGAATGCGGGGCGCCGTGCGCTGCTGGCCGGCAGAGCCACCCAGGTGCTCGAATCCACTGATCCGCGCAAGGCCACCCCGGCACAGGCAGCGATCCTGGACCGGGCGATGGCGGAGCAACTGCTGCCCCATGACCCGGCTCAGGCATTCCTGGACAGCTTCTGTGAGGAATTCTTGGCGCACCGCCACGGGCGCGCGGACGATGGCACGATCGAGGCATCCGCCCAGAACGTCTCGCTGGATCCTCTGGTGCTGCCGGTGCTGGTGGACTGGGCCGCGAATTCAGCCGAGACTCTCACTGCCGTCGCCGGACTGCTCCCGCAGCTGGAGCCCGGGCCAGGGGCGATGCTGGGCTGGCTGGCCGTGAGCCTTGCCTCGCGCACAGCGGGCCTCACCGTCGATGCGCCCATTCCGGTGGACGCCGATGATGTGCTGTACCTGGCCCTGCACGACATCCTGGTGCGCCGTCCAGAGCCCACTGGAGCCGTGTGGCAGAGCACCTACTGGCTGCACGGGCCGCTCCCGGCCGATTTCCCGGCGCCCCAGCCGTTGCGTACGGCGATGGCATGTGCAGTGCTGTCCTTCTGTCCCGCCCGGTGGTGCATGGAGCAAAGGCTCGGCATCGGCGTGCATGAGGAGATCGAGAACACCCGCGCTTGGCTGGCGACAGGCCGGCTCAGTGACGAGGAACTGGCCTGGCTGATGTGGTCATGAATCGGCCTGTTGGGCGAGTCCGTCGGCACCTGCCGACGGTTAGGGGCATCCGTCGGCACCTGCCGACGGTGCGGGGTCATCGGTGGACGCCGGTGAACCGACGGCTGTGGGGCCCTCAGCCAGCAGCCTCTTGAAGCCATCCTCGTCCAGGATCGGAAGCTTGAGCTGTTCCGCCTTGTCAGCCTTGGATCCCGGGTTGGTCCCCACGGCCACGAAGTCGGTCCTGCGGCTCACCGAGCCGGCGGCCCTGCCTCCGCGGGACTCGATGGCTTCCTTGGCCTGGTCGCGGGTGAAGCCCTGCAGGCTGCCGGTGACCACCACTGTGAGCCCGGCCAGGGTCTGGGGCAGGTCCTCGTCCCGCTGGTCGGCCATCGAGACGCCGGCTTCGGCCCAGCGGTCCACGATCTCGCGGTGCCAGTCCACCTCGAACCACTCCTTCACGGAGTCCGCGATGACCTGACCGACGCCCTCTGTTTCGGCCAGCTCGGTGGTCGTGGCCGAGGTGATGGTGGCCATGGAACCGAATCGGCTGGCCAGAGCACGCGCGGCAGTGGGGCCGACATGACGTATGGACAGCGCCACGAGCACCCGCCACAGTGGCTGTTCGCGGGCAGCGGTCAGGTTGGCGAGCAGCTTGATGCCGTTGGCGCTCAGCACGCGTCCGGCCACGATGCCAGGCGTGGTGACCGCCTCAGGATTCTTCAGCTCCTTGGCATTGGGCGCCCGGGTGTAGAAGGGCACGGTGACGAGCTGGGCCGGAGTGAGTGCGAACAGGTCTGCCTCGTTGACGAGCACTCCGGCCTCCAGCAGCGCAGCTGCACCCTCGTAACCCAGCGCCTCGATGTCGAGAGCAGATCGGGAGGCCAGGCTGAACAGACGCTCGCGCAGCTGCGCCGGACAGGTCCTCGCATTGGGACAGCGGATGTCCTTGTCAGACTCCTTCGCCGGACGCAGTGTCGTGCCGCACGCCGGGCACTGCGTGGGCATCACGAATTCCCGCTCGTCGCCGGTTCGCAGTTCCACGACCGGTCCGACCACCTCAGGGATGACGTCACCGGCCTTGCGCAGTACCACCACATCGCCGATGAGCACACCCTTGCGCTTGACCTCATCGGCGTTGTGCAGGGTGGCCATGGCCACGGTGGAGCCGGCGACGCGCACCGGGTCCATCACGGCGAAGGGCGTCACCCGCCCGGTGCGTCCCACATTCACCTGGATGTCGCGAAGCCTGGTGTTGACCTCTTCGGGCGGGTACTTGTAGGCGATGGCCCATCGTGGTGCACGACTGGTCACACCGAGCTCGGCCTGCTCGGCCAGGGCGTCCACCTTGATGACGATGCCATCGATCTCGTGCAACACGTCATGGCGGTGTTCACCGTAGTAGGCCACGTAATCGAGCACCTCGGCGATGGAGTGCACGATCTTGTTGTAGGGGCTCACCGGGAGACCCCAGGCCGCCAATTGCGCATATGCCTTCGACTGGTTGGTGACTTCCAGGCCGGTGTGCACACCCAGGCCGTGACAGATCATCGACAGCGGCCGCCGGGCGGTGACCGCAGGGTCCTTCTGCCGCAGCGAGCCAGCGGCTCCATTGCGCGGGTTGGCAAAGGGCGTGCGGCCCTCGTCGGCAATGCGCTCGTTGAGCTTCTCGAACTCGGCGACCGGGAAGAAGACTTCGCCGCGCACCTCCAGGAGCTCCGGGAAGGGCTGCTCGGATGTCCGGGTGAGCACTCGTGGGATCGCTGCAATGGTCCTGGCATTGGGGGTGATGTCCTCGCCGACCCTGCCGTCTCCCCGGGTTGCAGCGGAGACCAGACGCCCCTCGCGGTATTGCAGGTCCACCGCCAGGCCGTCGATCTTCACCTCGCACAGCCAGTCCGGCTGGTGGCCGAGTGCTGCGACCGTGCGGTCGAACCAGGCGCGCAACTCGTCGAGGGAGAACACATCGTCGAGGCTGAGCAGCCGCTCCGGATGGGTGACGGGCGCGAAATCGGTGACTGAACGTGCGGCCCCGACCCGCTGCGTGGGGCTGTCGGGAATGCGCAGTTGCGGGAAGCGGTCCTCCAACGACTCGAGTTCCACCATGAACTGGTCGTAGCTGGCATCGGTGAGAACAGGATTGTCCTGGCCGTAGTAGGCCTCCTGGGCCTCGTCGATGAGCTTCACCAACTCGGCATGACGACGCTGCTCGTCAGGCCCCGCCTCGCTCACCTCGACTGGGTCGTCACTGGTCGCGTCCCCGAGTTCTGCCATGTGCCCAATCATGCCGGGTGCTCAGGCATGCTGGACCTTCAGCAGCTGTTGTGGCAACCGATCCGGCCCTGATCAGCTCCAGCGCGGCTGCCAGCTGGTGGCCTGGCGTGCGACTGCGTAGGAGGTGATGACCTCGTGCTCGTCGAGCTCCTCGGGCCGGTCGAGCAGCCATTCGGACAGTCCGGCGCGCTCGATCACTTCGACATCACCGGGGGCCTTCTGGATGATCAACCGGCGGTCCTTCACCGGCACGATCACCCCTGTGACACCGAGGTCGAAGCCCGAGTCACGGCTCAAGAGCGTGGTGGCGCGAGTGGCCTGGGTGCGGGAGGTGGACACATAGGGCCTGCCCCGGCCGTTGACCAGGAAGGTATCGCCCTCCACGAACAGCTTCGCACCAGGATGGTTCTTCGCGTTGAGCAGAAATACCCCACCAGGACCCACGACCAGGTGCTGGAGCACCGTCAACTCCGAACTCGAACGAGCGAGCTGCATGAACCCCCACCGCGAGTCGAGGGCAGCGAGACGCACCAGTTCCTGGGCCAGCAGCTCGTCGGCGTCCTCTTCCAGCCGCCGGGCATGACTGTCGGAATTGCGTCCGAGCAGCCGGTAGATGAGGCCTCTGAACCCCGTCTCGGGCCGCTGGGCTGCATAGTCGGAAATGCCCCCGCCCCGCAGGAATTCGTCCCAATCGGCTTGGGAGACCGGATTCGGCATGGCACGACGTGCCGAATAGGCGCGCACTGCCTCCTTGAACGGTTCGTCCGAGGGTGCCAGGGCGCGGCGTGCCGGCACATAGGACGCGAGATCGTTCACGCAGATCACCTAACAGCTGTCGCGGAGAAGCAATGAGTCGCCACACCATACCGAGAAGCCGCACGATGTGATCATCATGAGTCTAGCGATGCGCCCCGTCATCTCTGACATACCGCTGGATCGAGCCGGGCCGAGGATCCCCCGGACCCTGCTCAGTCGAAGATCGGGCCCACCGTGCGGGTGCGCTTGAGCTCGAAGAATCCGTCGTAGGCGGTGACCTTGGAGACACCGTCGAACAGGTTCCCGGCCTCTTCGCCCTTGGGAGCGGGGCTGATCACAGGTCCGAACAGCGCATGGCCATTGATGTGCAGCACCGGCGTACCGACATCATCACCCACAGGATCCATCCCCTCGTGGTGGCTGACGCGCATGGCGTCGTCGTAGACATCGGTGTCGGCGGCATCCGCGATGGACTCATCCAGCCCCAGGGCCTTCAATGCCTCGCGGATCACCTCGATGTCTCCCCTGGGCTGCCGCTGGAGGTGATAACGCGTGCCCAGTTCGGTGTAGAAATCCCGCAGGGCCTGCTGGCCGTATCTGCGATCCACGCCGATGCAGGCCCGGGCGCCCTGCCAGTTCTTGTCGATCTCGGCGCGATAGTCAAACGGCAGCTCACGCCCTTCATTGAGCACCGACAGGCTCATCACGTGGAAGACGGTGTGTACAGGGCGCACCGTCTCCACCTCGAGCATCCATCGGCTGGCCATCCACGCCCATGGGCAAGCCGGATCGAACCAGAAACCAACTTCCTGCACGGAATCATCGCTCATGGCCCCAGCAAAGCGCACGACGGGTAAAGGCACAAGACCGCCAGCCCTCCCCTCCGTGCCGTCACCGCGGCGCCCATGGCAAGGGTTCGGCCGCGGCACTAGCCTCGGATGCAAGCACATCCGCCACGAGAATTTGGAGTCAGAGACGATGAATCCTGCCAACATCACCCGCGACGAGGCATCGGCCAGGTCAGCCGCCATCACCGTTGACTCCTATCACGTGATGCTGGATCTCACTGGTCTGGGCGAAGGGGGGGAGCCGCTGGCAGACCCCGAGGAGACCTTCTGGTCCACCAGCACCATCGTGTTCACCTCCGACGGGTCCGACACCTGGGTGGACCTCATCGCAGATTCGGTGCTGCACGCGGAGCTGGACGGCGCAACCCTCGATTCGGCGTCCTATCGGGACAATCGTCTGCCCCTGCAGCTGAGCACGGGGCGTCACGAATTGCAGATCAGCGCGATCTGCCGCTATTCCCACACCGGGGAGGGCCTGCACCGCTTCGTGGACCCGGCCGACGGCTGCGTATACCTCTACACCCAGTTCGAGACGGCCGACGCCCGCCGCGCCTATGCGTGCTTCGAACAGCCCGATCTCAAGGCCACATTCGAGTTCACCGTGCGCAGCCCGCAGGGCTGGGTGGTGGTCTCCAACTCCCCCACCCCCGAGCCCGTCACCGGAGGCGACGGCCTGCTCACCTGGTTCTTCGCGCCGACACCGCGTGTCTCCACCTACATCACGGCCGTCATCGCCGGGCAGTACTACGTGGACAAGGGCACGGTGATGTCCGCCAAGGGCGAGTTGGGCGCGAATCTGGTCTGCCGGCGTTCGGTACGACGACACCTGGACGCCGATCGCCTCCGAACCACCACCCAGGCCGGTTTCGAGGTCTATGAGAAGGCCTTCGGGCAGCCATATCCGTTCGCGAAGTACGACCAGCTGTTCGTCCCCGAGTACAACGCCGGCGCGATGGAGAACGCCGGGGCCGTGACGATCCGCGATGAGTATTTGTTCCGCTCGCGGGTGACCTCGGCCGACCTGGAGCAACGCGACAACACAATCCTGCACGAGCTGGCGCACATGTGGTTCGGCGATCTGGTGACGATGCGCTGGTGGGACGACCTGTGGCTCAACGAGAGCTTCGCCGAGTGGTGCTCGCACCGCGCCCAGCAGGTCATCGCCGGGCGCGAGGGCGGCGCGAACCCATGGGTCGGCTTCGCCAATTCACGCAAGGGCTGGGCATATCTGCAGGATCAGCTGCCCACCACGCACCCGATCGCCGCAGACATGGTGGACCTGGAGGCCGTCGAGCAGAACTTCGATGGGATTACCTATGCCAAGGGCGCCAGCGTGCTCAAGCAGCTGGTGGCCCTGGTCGGTGAGCAGAACTTCCTGGCCGGTGTGCGCGAATACCTTCATGACCATGCCTTCGGCAATGCCGAATTCAGCGACCTGCTCTCGGCCCTGCAGAAGGCCAGTGGACGCGACCTTTCGGAGTTCGCCGGGGAATGGCTGCAGACCAGCGGCGTGAACACGCTCAGTGCCGGCGTCGAGGTGGATGACAGAGGAATCATCACGAGTTACCAGATCGGACAGAGCGCCCCCGCCGAGCATCCGACGCTGCGCACCCACCACATGGCGATCGGGCTGGGTTCGCTGCACGACGGCCATCTGGAGATCGAGAACTCCCTGGAGGTTGAGGTCGGCGGGGAATGCACGCGCGTGGACGCGCTGGCAGGACGCACGCGCCCCGACCTGCTGCTGCTCAACGACCAGGATCTCGACTACGCCAAGATTCGCCTCGATGACGACTCGCTGGCCATCGCCCTGGCCCATGTCGGCGAGATGCCCGACCCCCTGGCGCGGGCCCTGGTCTGGGGTACAGCATGGGACATGACCCGCGACGCCGAGCTCGCCGCGCAGGACTACGTGGAGATGGTGATCCGGGGCATCGGCACCGAGTCGGACATGACGGCAGTGCGCACCGGGCTGCGCAGGGCACTTGTCGCGGCCACCGCCTATACGGCACCGCACGCCCGTACGGCGTTGCGCTCACATCTCGGCACGGGGATCGCCACTCTGCTGGATGCCGCCGAACCCGGCTCTGAGCACCAGCTGGCCCTGGGCGACGCCTTCATCGGGTCCGCCTGCGAAGCCACCCAGGCGCGGATCTTGAAGGCGTGGCTCGACGGACAGCAGGTGCCCAAGGAGCTGACCATTGACCAGGACCGCCGCTGGGCGATCCTGTCTGCGCTGGCGCGGATGGGTGCCTGCGACCAGGGGCTCATCGACATGGAGTTCACCCGTGACCAGACGATCACCGGGGCAGAACGCGCCGCCGGGGCCAGGGCCGCGCTAGCCGATCCTGGCGCCAAGGAACGCGCGTGGACGCTCGCCACCGAGGATCCGACGGTGCCCAACGCCACACACCTCAGAATTTGCGCGAGCTTCATGTGCTACGGCCAGGAGGAACTGCTGGTCCCCTACCCAGAGCGCTATCTGGGCGTGTGCGAGCTGATTTCAGCCCACGAGGGCATCTGGGCCGAGCGGGGTCATGCCGCCTCGCAGGCCGTGCTGAACCAGCTGTGGCCGAGTCCTCTGGCAGATCGGGCTTTCCTGGATCGGTTCGACGAATGGCAGCAGAAGGCGCAGCTCTCGGCACCGGTGCGCCGCACTCTCAGCGAACACCGGGCCGACACCGTGCGCGCCGTGGCTGCCCAGGAGTTCGGTGCCAGCGTCAATTAAGAGCACCAATGGCCTTCCGGCGACGCTTCGATGGCATGATGGTGCTGCATCCCGCCTCTTGAGCGGGTCGTTGCGACCAAAGGAGTTCCATGACGGAACAAGTCACAGACGCAGCTGCAAAGAAGCCTGCTGATGCCTCGAAGGCGAACATCGGTGTCGTCGGAATGGCAGTGATGGGTTCGAATCTTGCGCGCAATCTCGCCCACCACGGCTACCGGGTGGCGGTGTTCAACCGCACCTATGCGAAGACGCAGAAGCTGATGGCCGAGCATGGCGACGAGGGCGATTTCATCCCCTCCGAGCACGTCGAAGATTTCGTAGCATCAATCGCAGAGCCCCGATCGATCATCATGATGGTCAAGGCGGGCGGACCCACCGACGCCACGATCGACGAGTTACTGCCGCTGCTGTCCCCCGGCGATGTGATCATGGACGGCGGCAATGCCTTCTTCCGTGACACCATTCGCCGCGAGAAGTACGTCTCCGACAAGGGTTTCCACTTCGTCGGCGCCGGTATCTCCGGCGGCGAGGTGGGCGCCCTCACCGGACCCTCGATCATGCCTGGCGGCACCCCCGAGAGCTATCAGACGGTCGGCCCGATGCTGGAGACCATCTCTGCGCACTACAAGGGCGAGCCCTGCTGCGCATGGATGGGCCCCAATGGCGCCGGTCACTTCGTCAAGATGATCCACAACGGCATCGAATACTCCGACATGCAGGTGATCGGCGAGGCCTACGAGTTGCTGCGCGGTGTGGGCCTGACCAATGACGAGTGCGCCGCTGTCTTCGAGAAGTGGAATCAGGGCGAGCTGTCCAGCTATCTGGTCGAGATCACGGTGGACGTGCTGCGTCAGAAGGATCCGCGCACCGGTGCGGACTTCATCGACATCGTCGCGGACCGCGCCAAGATGAAGGGCACCGGCACCTGGACCGTGCAGACGGCTCTCGAGCTGGGCGTGGCCACCACCGGCATCGCAGAGGCCGTGTTCGCACGCGCCGAGTCGAGCCTGGGTGATCTGCGCGAAGCGGGCCAGAAGGCTCTGCAGGGCCCCGATCGCACTGTGCAGGTCAAGGACAAGGACGCTTTCATCGAGGACATTCGCAAGGCGCTGTGGTGTTCGAAGGTGGTCTCCTACTCCCAGGGCTTCGACGAGATTCGCGCAGGTGGCCAGGAATTCGGCTGGGACATCAACGTGGCCGAGGCGGCGAAGATCTGGCGCGACGGGTGCATCATCCGTGCCAAGCTGCTGGAACAGATCCGCAAGGAGTACACCGACGATCACAAGCTGGTCTCGTTCATGTGCGCGCCGTCCATCGCCCCGACGATGGCGGACTACCAGGATTCCTGGCGCCGGGTGGTGGCAGCAGCCATCACCGCCGGTATTCCCGCCCCGGTGTTCTCCGCCACGCTGTCGTACTACGACATGGCCCGTGCCCCGCGGGTGAACGCGGCGCTCACCCAGGGCCTGCGCGACCTGTTCGGCTCGCACACCTATGAGCGTGTGGATGACCATGGCCACTTCCACCTGGAATGGTCCGGCGATCACTCCGAGACTCGTATCGACTGAGATCACTTCTGGTTCAGGCATGAGGCCCAGGGGCTTCGCGACTGGATCGGCACACCGAAGGGCAATGACAGGCCGGGCATCCGATGTACGGCGATGCCTGGCCTGTCGGCGTCGTGTGTGTGGATTCCGGGATCGGCACCTCGGGGCTACCGCCTGGATCTGTGAGGGCGTTGCAGCAGGCGCCGGAAGATGACGCGCTGCTCCCCGCTGTGATCCCTCGGGGTGGGTCCAATGATGTCAGTGCGCTCGACAGGAACTCTCCCTGACGGGCTTTCGGGCACGGTGCACATCCCTCCAGCAGGGTCCACAGCCCCCACAGATCGAATGTTCACCTACGCACGCAGCAGTCCCGATTCCCATGATGGAAACCGAGGGCTTTTCGGGTAGAACTGTGCTGTGACAAAGATTGCACTCGCCATTGCCGGCTCCGAGGCCTCCGGGGGCGCTGGCGCCCAGACTGACATCAAGACCTTTCACACCCTCGGGGTGTTCGGCGCAACCTCGCTGACCTGCATCGTCTCCTTCGACCCGAACAACGACTGGGGTCACCGCTTCGTGCCGGTGGATCCGCAGGTGATCCACGACCAGATCGAAGCAGCCGTGGCGGTGCACGGCCACATCGATGCGGTGAAGATCGGCATGCTCGGTACCCCCACCACGATCGGCGTGGTGGCCGAGGCTCTTGAGCAATACCACTTCGACAAGGTGATTCTCGACCCGGTGCTGATCTGCAAGGGCCAGGAGCCCGGTGCAGCATTGGACACCGACAATGCGCTGCGCGAGAAGATTCTTCCCTTCGCCACCGCCGTGACGCCCAATCTGTTCGAAACCCACATTCTGTCCGGTATGGACGAGATCACACACGTGGACCAGCTCATCGAAGCCGCCAAGCGCATCCACGACCAGGGCGTGCCCTATGTGCTGGCCAAGGCAGGCACCCTGTTCAACACAGGCACGGCACTCGACGTGTTCTACGACGGCTCCACCACCGAGGTCCTCGAGGTCCCCGCCATCGGTGAAGAACGTGTCTCAGGCGCGGGTTGCACACTGGCCGCTGCGATGACAGCCGAGATGGCGAAGGGTGCCTCGCCCCTGGACGCCGCACGTACCGCCAAGCAGGTCGTGGTCTCGGCCATCGAGCACCGGATGCACGGCAACGCCCCCTTCGACTGCGTCTTCCAGGGCTATTACGGCCGCTGACCGGCGAATTCCCCAGATGACCAGACGGCACCGTTCTTGAGGTGAAGAAACCCTGTGGGACTGTCTGTCCTCTCGTCACTGATCCTCGCGAAGCCCTGACTCCCAACCTTGGCCCCCATGGAGGATTCCGAGGACCTTCACGACCAATCCACCGCCCGCATCATGAACCTCGTATGCGATGACCGTGTGCCTTGTACCTGGTGACTCTTCACGCCCGGCCGTATATCGCCTTGTGATCGCCCTGCCAGTGGAAAGCCGGGGTGGCCTGGATGTGGTGGGGAATTCCAGGCACGAAACGCCGAGAGATGTCGGCGGACACCTTTCAGAAATTCCGGTGCTCGGCAGCAGTATCGACTGCTTCATCTGGATCAACTGATGCGAGCAGCCGAAGCGCCAACTGTCGGCGCACCCGCGGAGGCAGGGACATCCCCACCTCGTAGAACTCGGACTCGCCCAAGGACATGATTCAACATCACGGCCCCCATGGCCGAGGCCGGGATTGTGCACACTCGATCGCTCAGGCGCGACGCATGATTCCGAAAAGCCGAGTTCCTCAGACGACCAGCCGTGCGGTCATCGCCTCACGGGTGGATTCAGGCAGCGGGCTGGGACGGCCACTCGCACCGCCGTGCACGAGAACCGTGGTGCAGCGCACCCGCGTCGAGCCCTCCAGGGGATCGATGATCTCGCAGCCGAGCGTCACCGAGGTGGCGCCGACCCGAAGCGGCGCGGTCACCACACAGTAGGGCTCTGGGCGCCAGGCGAGCTGGTGAATGTAGTCAACGTCCTGGCGTGCCACCAGCCACAGATCGGCGTCCGGATCATTGCTGCTGAGCTGTCCGCGCCTCGCCATCGCGGGATCGATGGAAGAAGTCGACTCGATCCGGGCCTCCTGCACCCAATCGAGAATCCGCACATTGTTGACATGTCCGAAGCGGTCCTGGTCACTCCATCGGGGCGCGAGCATGATGGGCTCCCCCCTGCCGTCCAACTGGGTGTCCGACATCTTGCGCCACGGCTCCTCGGGAACCGAGATGGCCTTCAGGCACTCCCTTTCCATGTCGGTGAGCCGGCGCACCCGCTGATTCTCGAAGTCGAAGGGGCACATCACCGTGGCGACCCGGGCGCACAGCTCGCCGTTCTGGCGCAGCTGGTAGGCCATCGAGAATCGAGCGGCACCGACCTTCGTCGCACCCAGTCCGACATCGACCGGTTCGTCACTGAGCACCAGCGGTCGCAGGAACTCGATCCGCTGGCTGACCAGCACCGATCCGTCGACGAGCAGCGCCGGTGCCGGGCTCTCCGCCATGAATCTGGCTCTGGCCTCCTGGGTGAAGTCCAGTGCGGCGACATTGTTGACATGGCCCTGCACGTCCAGATCGGACCAGCGCAGCGGGACTGGTGTGTGGAATGCGGTCATGGATTCTTTACTGGCCTGCCTTGTCCTTGTCATCGTCGTGCGCATCGTCGGTGAGTTCCGAACGTCCAGTCTGGGCGTAGAGCGCCTCGATGACGTCGGCATAGCGCGCCAGCACAATGGCCCGCTTCACCTTCATGCTGGGGGTGAGCTCCCCGGTGTCCTGGGCGAACTCGTGGTCGAGGATCACATAGCGCTTCACGGTCTCCCAGCGCTCCAGGTGCTCATTGGTGATCCGCACGAAACGATCGATCGACTTGCGGATCTCCGGCAGCTGGGTGAGCGTGGCGTAGTCCTCGCCGTCGTGGCCGTGATTGCCGGCCCACTTGAACAGCGCTTCACGGTCCATCGTCAACAGTGCCGTCACATACGGCCGTCCCTCGGCCACGGCGACGGCCTGGGAGATGTACGGGGTGTTGGCCAGCAAGGACGACTCGACCTTCTGCGGCGCAACATACTTGCCGTTGGAGGTCTTCATGAGATCTTTCTTGCGGTCGGTGATCGTCAGATTGCCGTCCTTGTCGACCACTCCGATGTCGCCGGTGTGGAACCAGCCGTCCTGGAATGCCTCGGCGGACTCCTTAGGCAGCTTGTGGTAACCGGGCGCGACGATCGGGCCACGCAGCAGCACCTCACCATCCGGCGCCATCTGCACCTCGATGCCAGGAGCCACCTGCCCCACGGAACCGAACTTGGGTCGAACCGGTACGTTCACCGCGGCGATCGCAGCAGTCTCGGTCATGCCGTATCCCTCGATGACGACGATGCCCGCCGAGTAGAACCAGGCCTGCACCTGGGCGGACAGCTTCGCCGAACCGGACACCATGAAACGGATGTTCCCGCCGAGGGTGTCCCGCAGCTTGCGGAAGACCAGCCTGTCGGCGATCGAATAGCGGAACCTGACCGGCCACGAAGCCCTGTGGTCCGCCAACTGGTGCGGCAGGGATTCACGACCGACCGCGAAGGCCCACCGGGCGATCTTGCCCTTGATGCCCTTGGGCGAGTTCATCGTGAACACTGCCGCGCGGATCTTCTCGTAGATCCTGGGCACGCCCACCATGATCGTCGGATGCGTCTCGGTCATGCCCTGCACGATGCGGTTGATCCTGCCGTCGACCACCATCTGGTAGCCGAAGGCCATCTGGGTGGCGAGCAGATCACGGCCGAACACGTGCGACAGCGGCAGCCACAGATACAGCGAGTCGGACTCGCTGACGACCTCACCCCACAGCTTCTTCATGGACAGGCCCTCGTAGGTCCAGCAGCGGTTGGGCAGTTCTACGCCCTTCGGCCGCCCGGTGGTGCCCGAGGTGTACACCAAGGTGGACAGCGATTCCGGCCCCATCAAGGCCATTCGCTCATCGAGGATGGTGGGATGCTCGGCCAGGCAGTCCCGTCCGAGAGAGTGCAACTCGGACCAGGTGACGATCCTGTCACCGTCGACGCCCTCGGGCCGGTCGTCGTCGAGGAGCACGATGTGATGCACCTGGGAGTCCAGCTCGTGCTGGCTGACAACCTTCTCGGCCTGGGTCCAGTTCTCCGCGACGACGATGACGCTCTCGGAATCGCGCAGGATGTGCAGCTCGTCGGAGGGCTGCGTATTCGGGTAGATGGTGGTCGTGGCCCCTGCCGCGCAGGCAATCCCGAAATCGGCCATGATCCATTCGATCCGCGTCATCGCGGCAATGGCCACCCGCTGCTCGGGCGCGAGGCCCAGGGCGATGAAACCCGCAGCCACCTCATCGGCCTCGTCGCTGACCTCGCGCCAGGTGAGGCCGACCCACTGCTCCGGATCGGTGTACTTCGGTACGAGATAGGCGATCTTGCCCGGCTCGACAGCGGCTCTGTTCCTGAACATCGCTGCGTAGCTCGGGGGGCATTCGGCGAGGATTTCGTCGCGAACGCTGGTCATCATTGCCCCTTTCGTGGCCGTCACGGCCTCACCTTCCCGATCCTAATGGCGCTCCGAGTTCCCCGCCCGGCACACAGCTCAGACGGCGATGACGACCGGCACGATCATGGGGCGGCGGCGGTAGGTGGTACTGACCCACTGGCCGACCACCCGCCGCTGGACCTGCTGCAGGCGGTGGGCATCGTCCACACCATCGGCCATCGCCGAGATCAATGCGTCCTTGATCTTGACCGTGACCTCGTCGAAGATGGCCGGATCCTCCAGGAAGCCGCGCGCCGAGACATCCGGGCCGCTCACGACCGTACGGGAATGCATGTCCACCGCGCTCACCACGGAGATGAAGCCCTCCTCGCCGAGGATGCGCCGATCGGCCAGGGAGGTCTCGGAGACATCGCCCACGGTGGACCCGTCCACGAAGATGTAGGACGCATCGACCCGGCCCACGATCTTGGCGGACCCGGCGTGCAGATCGACGACATCGCCGTCCTGAGCGACGATGGTGCGCTCCGGTGGTATCCCGGTGGACATGGCCAGCTTGGAATTGGCCACCAGGTGCCTCTTCTCACCGTGCACGGGCATCGCATTACGCGGCTGGACGATGTTGTACAGGTAGAGCAGTTCACCGCTGCTCGCATGCCCGGACACGTGCACGAAGGCGTTGCCGCGGTGCACGACAGTGGCGCCCAGCGTGGTGAGCGCATTGATCACCCGGTCGATCGAGATCTCGTTGCCAGGAATCATCGAGGAGGCGAACAGCACCGTGTCACCCGGATCGATCTCGATCACCGGATGCGTCTTGTTGGCCATCCGCGACAGCGCTGCCAGCGGCTCACCCTGCGAGCCGGTGCACATGATGACGACCTTCTCCGCAGGGAAGTCCTGCAGCTTCTGCATGTCGATGAGGGTGTTGCCGGGCACGGTGAGATAGCCGAGATCGCGGGCGACGGCCATGTTGCGCACCATGGAGCGTCCGACATAGCAGACCTTGCGGTCGTACTTGACGGCCAGATTGAGGATCTCCTGGACGCGGTGCACGTGGGAGGCGAACGAGGCCACCACGATCTTCTGCTTGGACTGCACGAAGACCCGTTCCAGAGCCGGCTGGATGTCGCGCTCCAGGGGTGTGAAACCGGGTACCTCGGCATTGGTGGAGTCGCACAGCAGCAGGTCGACGCCCTCCTCGCCGATGCGCCCGAATCCGCGCAGGTCGGTGATGCGGTGGTCCAGCGGCAACTGGTCCATCTTGAAGTCGCCGGTGTGCAGCACATTGCCCGCCGAGGTGCGGATGAGCACCGCGAGAGCGTCGGGAATGGAGTGGGTGACCGCGAAAAACTCCAGGTCGAAGCCCTCCAGGGAGACCTTGTCGCCCTCCTTGACGGTGTGCAGCATCGCCTGACGCAGCCGGTGCTCACGCAGCTTGTTCTCCACCAGAGCCAGGGTGAGCTTGGAGCCGTAGAGCGGAATGTCGACACGCTGGCGGAGAAGATAGGGAACCGCACCGATGTGGTCCTCGTGGCCGTGGGTGAGAACCAGCCCCACGACGTCCTCCAGCCGATCGGCGATGTAGTCCAGACCGGGAAGGATGAGATCGACGCCAGGCTGGGTGTCCTCGGGGAACAGCACGCCGCAGTCGACGATCAGCAGCTTGCCGTTGATCTCGAAGCAGGTCATGTTGCGTCCGACGTCCCCAAGACCGCCGAGTGGAATGATTCGGAGGGTTCCGGATTTGAGCTTCGGGGGGGTCTTGAGTCCATCTACTGCCACTCCTCCACAGTAGCGGCCCTGACCAGCGGAGCAGGAATCTGTGCTGCCCGGGCCCGGCAGCACTAGCCTGGCGCAATGAGCGCGCAGCCGGGAACCGATGGTGGCTTTGCCCGCCTCGCCATGGCCTCCGAGGCGCCCCGCATCGCAGACCTGCAGCGTGCGGCATGGCAGGATCGCGGCCTCGCGGACATCCTGCCGGATGCCGCAGAGGTGGTGGCGAGCTGGCGGCAAGCGATCCTCTGCCCGCCGCTCGCGACCTACCGGGTGCTCGTGGCGCTCAACACCGAACGCACGGAAGTGACCGGTTTCGCCGCCGTCGGGCCCAGCGATGATCCGGATGCCGAGCAGCTCGATGGAATGGTCGGCGAGTTCGTCATCGACTCCGCGCTGCAACGTCGCGGACACGGCTCACGGTTGATGCACGCTGTCGTGGACACCCTGCACGCGGACGGATTCATCCGCGCGACCTGGTGGGTGACGAGCACCGATGACGTGCTCAGAGCATTCCTGGTGGAGTCTGGATGGGCACCCGACGGTGCCCATCGCGAGGTGGGCACCGAACAGGGCGAACTGCGCATCAAACAGATCCGCCTGCACACCACGATCGTCTGAGCCGCGTGCTGACTCGGGCCTGCTCGGCCGTGGACGCAGGTCGTCCCGGACCCCCTTCGGGAAACCCGGGACGACCAGACGCACAGCTGTGGATCAGAGCCGCGGGATGTTGCGCATGTTCGAGGTGGCCATGGAGACCACTTCACCGGCGCCCTTGTTGAGCACGACCTTGCTCATGGCGGTCGCGAAGCCGATGAGCATCTCGCCCTTGATGGTGGGCGGCAGACTCAGGGCATTCGGGTCGGTGAGGATTTCCACCAGCGCTGGGCCATCTGCGGCGAAGGCATCGGTGATGGCGCCGCGCACCCGCTTGGGATCCTCGACGCGCTCCGCGTGGAACCCGATCGCCGAGGCCACCCCGGCGTAGTTGACGTCGTGCACATCAGTGCCGAAGTCGGGAAGGCCGTTCACCAGCATTTCCAGTTTCACCATGCCGAGCGTGGAGTTGTTGAAGACCATCACCTTGATCGGCAGGTTGTGCATACGGGCAGTGACCAGCTCGCCGAGGAGCATGGACAGACCGCCGTCACCGCTCACCGAAATGACCTGGCGCTTCGGCTCGCAGGCCTGGGCACCGAGCGCCATCGGCAGCGCATTGGCCATCGAACCATGCAGGAAGGAGCCGATCAGGCGACGGGTGCCCAGCGGGTCGATGTAGCGCGCGGTCCAGACATTGCACATGCCGGTGTCGGCGGTGAACACGGCGTCCCTGTCGGCCAGCTCATTGAGCAGGTGCGCCACGTACTCGGGATGGATCGGCCTGAGATTCTCGGCCTTGCGCGTGTAGGCGCCCACCGGGGACTTCATGATCTTGGCATGCCGCTTGACGGTGCTCTTGAGGAAGCTGTCATCACGACCCTTGGAGATCTTGGGGGTCAGCGCGGTGACGAGTGCCTTCACATCGGCGATGATGGGGAAGGAGACATCGGTACGACGCCCGAGCTTGGACCCGTCGCGATCCACCTGCACCGTGAGGGTGTCGGGAAGGAACTGATTGTAGGGGAAATCGGTGCCCAGCAGCAGGAGCACGTCGGCATCGTTCATGCCCTCGGCTGCGGCGCCATAGCCGAGCAGGCCAGTCATGCCGACGTCGAAGGGATTGTCGTACTGGATGAAGTCCTTGCCGCGCAGGCTGTGACCGATCGGGGCCTTCAGCTTGTCGGCCAGCGCGATGACCTCATCGTGGGCGCCCTGTACGCCATAACCTGCGAAGATCGCAACCTTCTTGGACTTGTTGAGCAGCGTCGCGAGATGCTCGAGATCCTCCGGGTTCGGCTCGAGCACCGGTACCCGCGTCTCGCGATACACGGGAGTGGGTGCGCTCGCCGGCTTGTCGGAGATGTCACCGGGGATGGTGACCACGGAGACACCCTGTTCGGCGACGGCATGACGGATCGCAGAATTGATCACCCGAGGCGCCTGGTCCGGGGTGGACAGCATCTCGCAGTAGACCGAACACTCCACGAAGAGCCGGTCGGGATGGGTCTCCTGGAAATAACTCGAACCGATCTGGACACTCGGAATGTGCGAGGCGATCGCCAGCACCGGGGCGCCGGAGCGCTGGGCGTCGAAGAGGCCGTTGATGAGATGAAGATTGCCCGGGCCGCAGGAGCCGGCGCAGACGGCGAGCTTGCCGGTGAGCTGGGCTTCTGCCGAGGCGGCGAAGGCCGCAGCTTCCTCATGACGGACGTGCACCCAGTCGATGCCACCCTTGGCCGAACCTCCCGTCTTCCTCACGGCGTCGACGATGGGATTGAGGGAGTCACCCACGATCCCGTAGATCCGGGTGACACCGGCGTCGACGAGTTGTTTGACGAGTTGTTCGGCTACGTTCATAAATGTCTCCTGGCCCCGAAGTCAACAGATGCACGGCAACGCGCACGGCGAAACCGACGGTACAACTACACCGCCGGTTCCGTTATTCCTGTGAACATCTCAGAGAACAGCGTGCACGTCGATGCCGTGCTGGTTCAGCGCAGCTGGGACAGGTCCACGTTGTTTCCGTGCACCTGGAGTACAACTCCCCTGCTGTCCACGCTGATCCCGGAATAACTCAGCCCGCCCGGAAGCGCGGGCAGCACCATTTTGGACCGGATCCTGCTGGCGGCACCGGTGACGATGTCCGACGGCACCTGGACGCCCGCCACCTGGGCGGTGGGATCCACCAGGGAGAGTTGTCCGGAGCTGTCCGCCAGAACCAGCGTGGCGACGATATTTGCCTGCACGCTCACACCGAAGCCGTTGAATTTGGTGCTCGCTCCCACCTTGTTGTCTCCGGCGAGTGACATCGTCACTCCGGTGATCCGGCTGACCTCTGCCCAGCCGATGACCACGGAGCCGTCCAGAGATTCCGCGTGGGTTTGGTCGCTGCCGGTCATCGGGGCCAGACCACGGATGTCGACATCGGCGGAGTCGAGGTTCAAATCATGGCCGTCGAACGAGAGAGGCGTGGGCCCGACGGAAACCTCCGCATGACCGAGCTGGTTCCTGGCCAGCGACAGCAGAAAGGGCCAATCCTCGATGTGCGCCTCGGCCGGCTGGGAACTGCCGAGCTGACTGGTGATTTGGCGGGAGAACTGGGTCTGGGCCCTGTCCTTCACATACTCGTTGACCACCAGGAACGCCGCGACGAACAGCGCGATGACGACGAGCACGACCACCAGCCGGCGGTGGGAGCCGTGCCGGATGGGCTTTCCGGGAGCGATCTGCTGCCCTGAGGGGCTCTGCTGGTCAGTCAAGGCCGAGGATCTCGTCCATGCCGACGGTCAACCCGGGCCTGCCGCTCACCGCGCGGATCGCGGTGAGCACACCGGGCATGAAGCTGACCCGGTCGTATGAGTCGTCGCGAATGGTGAGGGTCTCGCCGCTGGTGCCGAGCAGCACCTCCTGATGGGCCACCAGACCCTGCAGGCGCACCGAGTGCACCGGGACGCCGTCGACGCGGGCGCCACGGGCACCGTCGAGGGAATGTTCGGTGGCGTCCGGCATGGCCGGGCATCCGACCTCGGCGCGGGCGGCTGCGATGCGCTGCGCCGTGCTGGTCGCGGTGCCTGAGGGCGCATCCAGTTTTCGGGGATGGTGCAGTTCGACGATCTCAACCGAGTCGAAGAAGGGTGCCGCCTTGGCCGCGAAAGCCATCATCAGCACCGCGCCGATGGAGAAGTTGGAGGCGATGACCACTCCGGTGGAGGGTGCCTCGCCGAGCCATTCGCGCACCTGGCCCAGCCGCTCATCGGTAAAACCGGTGGTGCCCACCACCACGTGAACGCCGTTGTCGATGCACCAATGAATGTTGTCCATCACCGCATCGGGCTGGGTGAAGTCGACCATCACATCTGCTCCGGCGGCCGCTGCGCGGTCATCGCCCAGGCCGATCCTGGCCTCCAGGCTCATGTCTGGTGCCGCTTCAACGGCCTCGCAGACCGTGCTCCCCATCCGTCCGCTGGCTCCGAAGACGCCGACCTTCACCATTGTTCCCCCGTCACCTATGAGGGCTCGCCCAGTCTGTTCGTCGGGCTGACACCCGGCGCCACACTATCTCGGCCGGCAGCCGGGACATCCGGGCATGGAACAGGCCGGCCACCTGGAGGCGACCGGCCTGTGATCTCGGCTCAGATGCTCGACCGGGCGATCAGGCCTGGACCTCTTCGACCTCGAGCACCGGGGTGAGGGACAGCTTGCCGCGGTCGTCCACGTCGGCGATCTCCACCTGGAGCTTCTGGCCCACAGCGAGCACGTCCTCAACATTCTCCACACGCTTGCCCTCGTTGAGGGAGCGCAGCTTGGAGATGTGCAGCAGGCCGTCCTTGCCGGGCAGCAGGGAGATGAAGGCGCCGAAGTTGGTCAGCTTGACGACGGTACCGAGGTAGCGCTCGCCCTTCTCCGGCATCGTCGGGTTGGCGATCCCGTTGATCATGTTGCGCGCAGACTCCGCGGCCTCACCGGTGTCGGCACCCACGTAGATGGTGCCGTCCTCCTCGATGGAGATGTTGGCCCCGGTGTCGTCCTGGATCTGGTTGATCACCTTGCCCTTGGGCCCGATCACCTCGCCGATCTTGTCGGTCGGGATGTGCAGGGTGAGGATGCGCGGCGCGTACGGGCTCATCTCGTCCGGCGTGTCGATGGCGTCGTGGATCACACCGAGGATGGTGTGACGCGCTTCGCGGGCCTGCAGCAGGGCGGCAGCCAGCACATCGGCCGGAATGCCGTCGAGCTTGGTGTCCAGCTGCAACGCGGTGACGAACTCGCTTGTGCCGGCAACCTTGAAGTCCATGTCACCGAGAGCGTCCTCGGCGCCCAGAATGTCGGTGAGGGCGAGGTAGTTCGTCTTGCCGTTCTCGTCGGTCTCCGACATCAGGCCCATGGCGATGCCTGCCACCGGAGCCTTGAGCGGCACACCGGCGTTGAGCAGGGCCAGCGTGGAGGCGCAGACCGAACCCATCGAGGTGGAGCCGTTGGAACCGACAGCCTCGGAGACCTCGCGGATCGCATAGGGGAACTCCTCACGGGTGGGCAGCACGGGCACGATGGCGCGCTCGGCGAGTGCACCGTGGCCGACCTCGCGGCGCTTCGGGGAGCCGATGCGGCCGGTCTCACCGGTGGAGTACGGCGGCATCTCGTACTGGTGCATGTAACGCTTGGTCTTGGTGGAGCCGAGCGTGTCGATCTTCTGCTCCATGTCGAGCATGTTCAGCGTGGTGACGCCCAGCACCTGGGTCTCGCCGCGCTGGAACAGGCCGGAACCGTGCACGCGCGGGATGACCCCGACCTCGCTGGACAGCGCCCGGATGTCCTTGGGGCCACGGCCGTCGATGCGGATGCCCTCACGCAGCACGCGGGTGCGCACGATCTTCTTCTCAAGGCCCTTGAAGGCCGAGGCGATCTCGCCCTCGCGGCCCTCGAAGCGCTCCTCGGCGACCATCGTGTCGAGGATGGAGTGCTTGAGCTCGCTCTCGGCGTCCTGACGGTCGAGCTTCGCGGCGATCTGCTCGATCTTGTCGAGCTTGTCGTAGCCGAGTTCGCTGACCTTCTCCCAGACGTCATCCTCGTACTCCTTGAAGACCGGGAAGTCGTAGGTCTCCTTGTTCACCTGCGCGGCCAGCTCGGCCTGCGCATCGCACAGCGTCTTGATGAAGGGCTTGGCTGCCTCGATGCCACCGGCGACGATCTCCTCGGTGGGGGCGGTACGCCCGGAGCGGACGAGCTCCCAGGTGGCCTCGGTGCCGCCGGCCTCGACCATCATGATGGCGACATCACCGCTGGTCAGCACGCGACCGGCGATGACGATCGAGAAGGTGGCCTCCTTCTCCTGCTCGACGGTGGGGAATGCGACCCACTGATCGCCGATGAGGGAGATCCGCACGGCGCCGATCGGGCCGCTGAAGGGCAGGCCCGAGATCTGGGTGGACATCGACGCGGCGTTGATGGCGACCACGTCGTACTCGACCTGGGGGTTGAGCGCCAGTACGGTGATGACGACCTGCACCTCGTTGCGCAGTCCCTTGCGGAAGGCGGGACGCAGCGGGCGGTCGATCAGACGGCAAGCCAGGATGGCGGATTCGCCGGGGCGGCCTTCGCGGCGGAAGAAGGAGCCGGGGATGCGACCGGCGGCGTACATTTTCTCGTCGACGTCGACCGTCAGCGGGAAGAAATCGATGGCCTCGCGCGGCTTCTTCTGCGCGGTGGTCGCCGACAGCAGCATGGTGTCACCGTCGAGGTAGACGGCAGCGGAGCCGTCAGCCTGACGGGCAAGCTTTCCGGTCTCGAAGCGGACGATGTGCTTCCCGAACGAGCCATTGTCGATAATGGCCTCGGAGTATTTGATATCTGGTCCCTCCATGGGATTCCTTTCGTGAGGGAATTGCCGCAGGCACGGACGCGCGCAGAGCCGGTCTTCGATCGAGGTCTGCGGGCAGAGCCCGCAGACCACCACCGAGGACCGAAGCTTGATCTGGCATCCATGGCCGCGACGGGTTGACAGTGCGCCGTGGGCACACCCGATCAAGCGTAACCGAGATGTAATCGAAAGCCCACGTACCCCGGCGCGTCGGGCAGGTGGTGGGGAATTTCGTCGCAGGCAAGTGCATCGCCGGAAACGACGTCCTGGAAAACAAGCTCGCGAGGAATAGCCGGGTCATGGCTCCCTGCGCCGTGGCAGGGCTGGCACCGGTGGGGGGGGGGGGGGGGGGGGGGGGGGGGGGGGGGGGGGGGGGGGGGGGGGG
>NZ_JBDNTB010000039.1:0-26932 GCF_047719395.1 Propionibacterium sp. | reverse complement strand
TGTCGCGAGACACCAGGGACGTATCACCTGTGACCTATGTCATGAACCTAGACACTCATCCCAGGCGATGGCGACTGGCCTACCGCCTTCGACGATCTTCATGAAGTTGCGCCCTACCTGCTGTGGACGCGCGGCGCGTCATCCTTCCTCTCCCGTCCGATGAGCGATCTCGTCACGATCACCGGCGCTCGGGCATGCACGTCCTACGGCGACAACGTGGCTCGGGAACTCGCCAGTTCCGTTGCCGCAGACGAACGAGTTGTCGTTGCGGGAGGCGCCTACGGGATCGAAGGCGCGGCACACCTGGCCGCCCTCGCGGCGGGTGGCGACACGATCGCCATCCTCGCCAACGGAGTCGATCGTCCGTACCCCGTCGGCCATCGCGACCTGCTTGATCGCGTCGCTGATGTCGGTCTTCTCGCGAGCGAGGTTCCGCCCGGCGCCGTTCCGACTCGGCACCGGGTCATCGCCCGCGCCCGGCTGATGGCTGCGCTGTCCTCTGCGACGGTCATCGTCGAGGCGGGCGGTCGGTCAGGTTCACTGGTGGTTGCCCAGCGAGCCGCCGAACTCGGCCGACGTGTCGGAGCCGTCCCTGGCCCGGTCACGAGTGCCGCGAGCGTTGGGCCGCATCGTTTGCTGCGCGATGGCATCGCGTCCCTGGTGGCGGATACTTCGGACCTCGCGAGTCTGGTTGGACCAGGCCAGGTGTCACGAGAGCGACTCGACATGGAGCAGGCCCGCCCACCTTCGCCTGCTCCGACGCGCACGCTGTAGCGTGCCGGGTCGGCACTGGCCGCTTGGCACTTGAACTCAGCGAGGGCTTCGAGTGAGTTCGCGCAGTGTCACATCGGAGCGTTCCTGCCGCTGCGCGCGGTACTCACGGGCGCGAGCCTTCGTAAGGAGAACGACGCTCACAAGGCCGATGGCCAGCATCTTGAGAGCGTTCCAGATGCAGAGCAGGACTACAAGGTGGAGCCACCCTGGGCCGCCACTCTCGATGAGCGTGGTGCACCAGAAGGCGACGGCCAGGTAGGGGCCGGCAAGAAGCATGGCTGGCACGCCCCACTTCAGTCCCTTCCGGGTGCGGATCACGTCGAGCAGGACGTTGCTCGGCATGTAGCGGCGCAGGAAGTAGCGAACCTCGGCGCTGGCCGTCCACAGTAGGCCGATCATGATGGGCTCCTCTCAACACGCGAGTCGTCGGCGAGACGGTGCGTGGAGAGTGACCCGAAGGTCTGCCGCGAGCGGCCCAAAGGTAAGGAGAAATCCGCCTCAACTTCAAGGCTACGCCGCGGAGCGGACATTGGGAAGGGTCAGATGCTGCGTCCATGCGCGGACTGGTTGCGTCTGACGGCCTGGAGACCGGCCTCTGCCTGACGGCTCTCATCAGCGACCAACTGACGTACCTGGTCGAGCGCGGAGCGCGCTCGGGCGGCGTCGATCTTCTGGGCGGCTGACTCGGGCGGGGCACCGAGGGGTGCGTCATCGGTGATGCGGTAGCGTTCGCGGTAGGCGGCGACCACGCGTGCCGACTTGCGCCAGGTCGCGGCTCGTCGCCTGTCGGTGGGCGCTACTCCAAGAGCATTCGTCCACGGCGCGTTCTCGCCGAGCGCAGCTTCGAGTGTGGCGTCGGCGCGGGCCTCGATCAGCGATTCGCGCTCATCGAGCGCTGTCCGCATCTCGGTGTCGATGACGCCGTTCGCCTGTGGGATAAGGCCAGCGATGAGTCGCGGCGGCTTGCGAGTCCTGCCCGAGCCTGCGAGGCGCGCGGTCGCGCGCTCGACCCGGTAGTGGAGTATGGCGGCGATGTCGTCGGCGTCGTCGAAGCCGCGCGCGGCGACGAGGCGTGGCAGCAGCACATCGACGTCGTGATGATTGGCCTCAGCTCGGCGGAGCTCGGCCGTGAGCGGGCCGAACGCCTCGGACTCGATGGCAATCTCGGCTTGTTCGTCGGTGAGCCCGGAGCCACGGACGAGGGAGGCCCAGCGGTCGTGTTGGGCTGAGGCGGCGATGGTCTCGTACTCAGCGGCGAGCTGGGCGATCGAGCCCCACTGTTCCTGCTCGGCGACGATGGTCTCGTGCGCCGAGAGTTCGGCACCGCTGTGCTGCAGAACGCCGTAGAGCACGCTTCGCGCGGTGGCGTGCGGGTCGTCACCGGGGTGCGGCTGCGCGTGGTCGTCGGCGCGGTCGAGAGCCACGTAGGCATGGTTCGCGTGCCGGCCTCGGGTCATCGCGACGTAGAAGGTCTCCCTCGTCGAGGTCGGTTCGACCAGGACGTGCGCGCTATCGGTCGTGACGCCCTGCGCGCGGTAGGCGGTGACTGCGTAGCCAAGATCAACATGCTCGGCCACGTAAGAGGCCGGGAGAACGATGGTGCCGCCGAACCTGCGTCCTCGCCGCCGAGCCTTGATGGTTCCGTCGCCGCGGACGCTGTTGCCGGTCCCGTAGTCGCGGGCGATGGTGATGGTCCCGTCCTCGCCGACGGCCGTGATGGTCCAGATGTCGCCGTTGCGTACCCAGTCCCGGCCGGCCAGGGTACGGAGTTCGCGCTTGTTGAGTCGCGTGATGACGGTGTCACCGACGCCAGCGGCGGTGCCGTCGCGCAGTTCGACTTCACGGGTGGGGTTCAACGTCTTGTTGAGGATCAGGTCGGCGCGGGCGCGACCGTTCAGTGCGGTCACGTCGTCGTGGGTCTCGGCGATCAGCACCGAGACCAGGCCAGCGTCGCGGTCGGCGCGCCATGCGTTGTAGGCGGCATCGGACATGGCCTCTGCGTCGCCGTTGTGGATGCGCTGATGGGCGAGGTAAGTGTCGATGACTTGGGTACGTCCGTGGCGTAGCTCGAGTGAGGCGGTCTTCTCCCAGGCGTGGGTGAAGCGGTGAACGTCGACCAGTTCGGGTGTGTCGGATCGGTGTCGGGCGATCATCGCGAACGCACCGCCGGCGTCCACGGATTGCAGTTGGGCATAGTCGCCGACCAGAAGCACCTTCGCGCCAGCGTCTTGAGCGAGGTGTGTGATGCGGTCCAGCGACAGGGTGCCGGCGAGGGAGGCTTCGTCGATGATGACGAGCTGGCTCGCCTCGAACGTGGTGCCGTGGAGGAGGTGGTTCTGCCACCACTTCGCCGTGTTCTCAGTCTCGATCCCGAGATCGTCGGCGAGGACTTGGGCGGCAACCGCTGACGGCGCGAGCCCGACGACGGACCCGGAGCCGTGCTCGGCTTCCCAGGCGCGGCGGAGCGCGTTCATGGCGGTGGTCTTGCCCGCCCCGGCGGGACCGACCAGCACGTCGAGCATCCGTCCTGACACCGCGATGCGGGTCAATGCGTCGGCTTGGTCGTCACCGAGCATACGACCATCCGCGTCGGGTCGGCGCGTGACCTTCTCGACCGTCGCGAGCTGCACCGTCGGACCGGCCAGGTTCGTTGCTCGTTCAAGGAGTCTGTCCTCGGCCGCGAGCTGGGACTCGGAGGTGAACACGGTCGAGCTCTTCGGCCGGAACACCGAGGTGCCATCGGGGCGGCGGAACATGACGGGCGAGGCGGCGAACTCGGGCGGCGTCAGCCGAAGGGAAACGAGCTCGGCGGCATCGGCAACCATCGCGACGATGGCCTCCCGGTCCTGCATGGTGGCGAACCGCCAGACCATCGTCTGCCGGGAGGCCTCGGCCACGAGATTCCACCGTCGCCAGGTCGAACGCTTCTCACCGACCACCTCGACGACCGAGCGCCCCGACTCGCCAATGACGTCGAGCGGCACGTCGTCGGCCCGCAGCAGGAGCGGCTTGTCGTTGTCGGTGACCTCGCGGGCCCACGTCGTCGCGTCCCTGCCGAGGAGAGTCTTCGTTGCGCGTGATCGCCACTCCGCAGTGAGATCGGCAAGGGATCGGACCTGCTTCTCGGGGCGGGTCGCGAGTGTGGCTTGGGCTCGCAGTTTGAGGATCGTCGCGTTCGACGGTTGGCGTCCGTGCTGGGCAACGTACTCGGCGATGAGGCGGTCGGTCTCGGCGTCGATGTGACGGGCGCGGGTAGAGAACTTGGCGATCAGTTCCTCGGGCACTCCGGTGATCGCCCATGCTGGGTTCCGGTCGCGGCCCATCTCGCGTGCCTCCCAGGAGACGCCGAAGGTGCGTGTCATGTGGTCGGCGAACACGGCTTCGTGTAGTTCGGAGAGCGCGACGACGGCGGCGTGCATCGGTCTGCCGTCGAGCGAGCGCCACTTCCCATCGAGGACGGTCTTGGCCTTGTTGCTTATGACGACGTGTGTGTGGAGGTGGGGGTCGCCGGCGCGGGAGTCAAAGTGATCGAACGCGGTCGCGATCATGCCGGTGACATCGACCTGTGCAACTGCGCCGTCTCCGGCGGTTGCGCCCGTACGGGTGGCTGCAACCTCGCGTTCCATGAACGCAACCACCTCCGCAACCGCTCGATGATGCGCGTCCCCGATGAGCGCCTGGACCCCGGCGTCGGCGACCGCCCACAACACTGATGCGGACTTCGGGATCGAGAAGGTGAAGTCGAAGCCCGCCACCGCACGCCGTGTGCTCCGGGCTGCCTCCTCGGCAACGATCTGCGCGACAGCCTCGCCCTTGGCACCAGGTGTCATCGTCGGTTCGAGGTCGGCGATCCGCGCTTCGATTCGCTGCTCCTGGCTCTTGAATGCAGGGAAGCCCAGGCCGAGCTTGTCGCCAGTG
The DNA here is from genome assembly GCF_047719395.1 of Propionibacterium sp. Lineage (NCBI taxonomy): Bacteria > Bacillati > Actinomycetota > Actinomycetes > Propionibacteriales > Propionibacteriaceae > Propionibacterium > Propionibacterium sp. The sequence goes on along the minus strand of NZ_JBDNTB010000039.1, from coordinate 22,240 downwards.
ATCGGATCACAGCCCGTGCCCATCAGGAGCTGGAGTTGGTCTTCTGACACTCGGTCGCCCGCCTGAATCTCGCCCTTGCCGAGTACCGCTACGCCTGAGCCCAGCCAGCGGCCAGGAGGGGTGCCTTCCTCCATGTAGTAGCGCGTGAGCGGCGTCGAGAGCGACCGGTCTCCGTCAGCGGCCGCGACCGTCTTGAGCAGGTACTTGTATCCATCACCCGCCGACATCACGCGCATCGAAACCGTCATGTTCACCTCCGCTCCTGTCGGGCAGGTGAGCACCCTCACCCGGCGACTTCTGCTGCGGTGACGCCTGGCTCTACCCCGACCTGCAAGAGGCGTGTGACCTCGGATGGCGGTCGGAGCGAAGCCGGAGGTGTAGGCATCGGACGAGACTGCTCGGTTGGCTCGTTTCGGGCGGGCGCGTGTCGGAGTCGTGCACCTGACAGGTGACCAGCTCGGCATCAGTTCTCGATGAGGCACGGATGCCGGGGACGTCCGTCACCGGAGCAGACCTCATGCACGACCTCAAAGCCAGCGGCGACTCAGAACTCAGGATCGGGTCGCTGTTCAGCGGCTACGGCGGCCTCGACCTCGCCGTCGAGCACGTCTTCAACGCCAAGACCGTGTGGTTCTCCGAACTCAACGAACCCGTCGCCCGCGTCTTCTCCCGCCACTGGCCAGGCGCACCGAACCTCGGCGACATCACGACCATCGACTGGAGCCAGGTCGAGCCCGTGGACATCCTCATCGGCGGGTTTCCGTGCCAGGACGTGTCTACCGTCGGCAAGCGCGCAGGCCTCGCGCCAGGCACCCGCTCCGGACTCTGGGCGCACATGGCGACAGCCATCGACGTGCTCCAACCCGAGTGGGTCGTCATCGAGAACGTCCGCGGGCTGCTGTCCTCACCCGCGACACGACCACCCGCACAAGGAGACGACCATGACCGGCGCAACCCCAGCGAAGCAACTCCAGACTGCGCAACCCTTCGCGGCGTGGAACCCGACCCGTGGCATCTGGGAGACAACGCAGCTCGACCTCTACGGGCACTCGGCGCCGTTCTCGGCCATCTGGCCGACCTGCGGCTGGATGCACGATGGATCGGCCTACCGGCTTCCCTTGTCGGCGCTCCTCACCAACGCTTCCGCATCTTCGCCCTCGCCCGGCGCACTGTTCCGCACCCCGCTGGCGACCGACTCCTCGCGCGGCGGGGAAACACTCGACCAGGTGCGAGCACGACGAGGGACGATCGCGCTCTCGCACCAGATCATCGACTTCGCACTCCACGGACCGGCTGGCTCGCCAAACAGGAGAGCCGAATCGGAGACCCTGTGGTCCCTGATCGACGGACTGTTCAGCGCTGGGGACGCTTCGCCGACGCCATCGCCCGCTGGGAACACATCACCGGACGGTCAGCGCCCGCGCCGGCCCTCCTGAACGACGCCGACGGCCCCCGCCCAGCACCAGCATTCGTCGAATGGCTCATGGGCTTACCGACCGGATGGGTCACGGACAGCGATGACCTGACGCAGAACCAGCAGATCACCGCACTCGGCAACGGGGTACTGCCGCTCCAAGCCATCTCGGCGGTGGCGATGTTGGTCCCGCAAGCGTGGACGTATTTCTCTTTTGCGAGGCTCAGCACTCCCGCTATGTGAATATGGGTGTCCCGCTGTGCCGAACGCCGTAGCGAGTTCCGAGCCGTTCTGCCGCTCGACCGATGGCCGCATCCGGCACGCCAAGCTGGGTGAGCAGTACCAGGGTGATGACGATCCAGTTCGCGTCCCGAATGCTGCGAAGGAGTTCGCTCTCTTTCCAGATGCTCGCTCCGCCGGAAAGCCCCGGTGCTGCGTGTGCGATTCCGTTCCTCGCCCTGAGGAAAAGCTTGATCCACTCATCTACCTCGACGCGAGAGGATCGCCACATCTCGGGCGCTACACCCTCGATCAGACTCTGAACTTTCGAGCGGAATGTCGTCCTCCGCAGGTCCCCCTTCAAATGCGCGATCGCTTCACTCTGAGCCTGATTCATGCCACTCAGCGAATCCAGAGCGACAATGATCGGCTCAGCCTCCTCGACGCTCAATGGGGGCCGAGAAGCGCCCAGTGCGGCAGTAGCCAAGGCCTCGATCGCGGCAGCGCCTAGAATAACGTCCGCTTCGACGTAGCCCGGTTGGTAGCGGAGCCCAGCGATGATCTGCGTGACCGGAAGCAACTCATCACGGGCCTTCCACCACCCGTCAATCACTCCCTGAGTCTGATCGCTGGCGAAGCGGAGAGAGAACTCAATGGGTTTCCGCGTCTTCCCGTTGAACGGCTTGTACTTGTCCCTGCCGACAACTCGAACCTCGGTCCCAGAGGAATCTGTCATTATCAGGCTCGTTCGACCGCAAGGCAGGTCGGCTGAAAACGTGAGTAGGTCCTGGAATGATGCGAGCTGTGCCTCGAACGCTTCCAATGGCACGGGTTCATCTGCGGAAAGTGTGATGGCCGTGGCGCCACAAGGGAGCTCCGCTCGCATTCCGGGCCCATCATCGAGGGCTGGGAAGACGAGGGCTTCGTGTGCGTCGCGGGCAGCGCCGTCTTCGTGTCGATATGTGCACGCGGAGGCGAGGTGCTCAAAGTGGGCTGTGGCAGACACGTACTCTGCATCCAGTTCCACTGATCCCACCCTCAGTTCATCCACGCGAAGGCCGAGGTCGCTGTCGATCACGAAAACCGAACCTCGTATCAGTGTCGGTTCGCTGTTGAGAGTCGCACTGAGGATGCGTTCGTCGGGCTGACCCGAGACGGCCGAAAAGTGTCCGGGCGCCTTCAGAATCCAGCGATCACCCGTCGCCACAAGTTCTGCATCGCCGTCACGAGCCCCGTGGGATAGAGAAACGAAGCTTACGACTGGGGCGGGCCACTGGAAGGTGGAAGCGTACAACGGCATGGATTCCCCCTACGCCGTGACGAGCTGCATCAGCTCGGTGTAGTCGGTCACCACGTCGTAGGTGACGTCATTGCCGTTCTTCTCGCTGAGGGAGGCGAAGAACTTGCGGGCGCACTCGATCTTGGCGTCCTCGACGCCCTTGAGCTGGAGTGTGGACAGCGAGCCCTTGGTCTCCGCGACGAAGTAGACGTGCTTCACGCTGCCCTCGGTGAACGCGATGGCCCAGTCCGGGTTGTAGTCGCCGACCGGCGTGGGGATGAAGAAGCCGCGCGGGAGCTTCGCGTAGACGGCGACCTCGTGGCTGGTGTCGAGTTCGGTGACGAACTCGCGCTCGATCTTGGAATCGGTGACCACGTAGTCGTAGACGTGCTTCTTAAGCTTCGATCCTGCCTTCGAGAAGTCTTGGGCGGTCTGGTTCTCGGTGAAGATCGCGGAGTCGAAGCGGTCTTCGAGCGCGTCGTAGGCGAGGTGTTCGACGATGACCGTGGCCTTCTGCTCGTTGATGAGCCGGGCCGCCTCCGTGATGAACTGCTCGGGGTTGAGGCGGAACTTGGCGAACGTTCCCGGTGTCACGCCGCGGAGGATCGCCGCGACCGTCCGACGGGTGAGCTGGGTCTTCTCGGTGATCTCACCCAGCAGGTCGTACTTCACCTGCGAGCCTGCGCTCACGGTCTCGGCATGCGTCTGCGTGGTCTGCACCGCGAAGCCGGAGCCGCTGGTTAGGTCGTCCGCATCCAACTGCTCGCGCTGCTGGCCGGCTTGCACGACGTATTGCAGGGCGGCGACGTTGAGGTGCTTGTCGAGGTGGTCGACCGCCTTGCGGATCAGTTCGCCGGAGTCGAACTCGACCTGGTAGACGGCGCGGTGGTTGATCCTGCCCCACAGGGCCTGGAATTCCTTGCGGGCGAAGTTGGCCTCGTTCAGCGGAATCTTCTTCGGCTTGCGGTCGTCGGTGGGTACCGGCAGGTCGAGGTAGAGCACATCGATCAGCGGCCACACGAAGTCGATCACCGGGAGCAGAACCTCGGACGTTGGCGCGGCAAGCGTGCCTTCTTCTTTGGCCTGCTTGTAGGCATCGGAGATGGTGTCGTCGTCGTTCACGTAGTCGTTCTTGACCAGGTACTTGTAGAGCGCCTGGGCGACGGCTTCCTCGATGACGGACTCGCCCGAGAGCGTCTGGATGGTCTTGCCGACGAAGAACTTGACGCTTGCCTTACGCGGCCGCGCGGCGAGGGACTCGGAGATTTCGCGCTGGAGACCGGTCACGAAGTCGGTGTAGGACTCGTCGGTGACGACGGTCAGCTCGTTGATGTCGTGCACTGTGACGGGGTTGTCCATCCGCTCGCCGTGCTGGTCAACGGCCAGCCGTAGGCCACGTCCGATCTCTTGGCGGCGAGAGACGGTGTTGTCGCTCTTCTTGAGCATGCCCATGACGAACACGTTGGGGTTGTCCCAGCCCTCGCGCAGCGCGGAGTGGGAGAAGAGGAACCGGACGGGTTCGGCGAACGACAGCAGGCGTTCCTTGTCTTTGAGGATGAGGTCGTAGGCGTCGGTGTCGGTGGACTGGCCCTTGTCGTCGCCCCGGCCAGAGACCTTGCCGTCGATCTGGTGCTTGGTCTTCTTGTCGATGGAGAAGTAGCCCTCGTGCACCCGACGCACGTCGTCGCGGCGCAGGTAGGTCTGGTAGTCCTCGGTGGCCGCGTCGATGGCGAGTTCACCGAGCACCTCGTCGCGGATCGCGGCGTACTCATCCTCGAACATGCGCGCATAGTCGCCGAGGGTGTCATCGCGGCTGTAGTCGCGGTACTTGGCGACTTCATCGATGAAGAACAGCGAGAGCACCTTGATGCCCTGGCTGAACAGCTCGCGTTCCTTGTCCAGATGCGCCCGGACGACCTCGCGAATCTGGATGCGGCGCTTGGTCTCCTCGGTGACATCCCGGTCGGCGAGCTGGCCGGCTACCACCATGTCGCCGTTGCTCAGCTCGATCACGTCGCGGTTGGCGTCCACCTCGGTGATGAACAAGCCCTTGTATGCCTCGATCCCGTTCGAGACATCGTGGAGGTTGGCGCCCATGTCGAGGCGCTTGACCTGCCGTTTGATGCCCGAGGCCGTCTGCACCTCGATCTCGACCCGCGCCCGAGGCTTGGCACCCTTCGCGATCTCGATGGCGTCCAAGTACAGGTAGGCGGCCGAGCCGGCGAGTCCCTTTACGGTGATGCCGCGTACCGCGATCTTCTTCACGAGCTTCTGGTTGTAGGCATCCAGCGCGTCGAGCCGGTGCACCTTGGTGTGGTCGACCTTGTGCGTGGCGGAGTAACGGAGCAGCATCAGCGCGTTGAACTCCGCCAGCGCTTTGAGCGACTTGTCCGCGCCGATCTTCTGCGGCTCATCGATGATCACGATCGGACGGTTGGCCTTGATCACGTCGATCGGACGGCGCGACTGGAAGTCGTCTAGCTCGTCGTAGATGCGGCGCTGGTCCTTGCCGGTGGCGTTGAACGCCTGGATGTTGATGATCATCACCTGCACCCCGGCATCCGAGCTGAACCGCTCCAGCTCGTGCAACTGGGATGAGTTGTAGATGAACGAGCGCGGCTTGGTGCCGTAGAGCTGCTGGAAGTGCTCGGCGGTCACGTCGAACGACTTCTTCACGCCCTCGCGGATCGCGACCGACGGCACCACGATGATGTACTTCGACCAGCCGTACCGCTTGTGCAGCTCCATGATCGTCTTGATGTAGACGTAGGTCTTGCCCGTGCCGGTCTCCATCTCCACGTCAAGGTTCGGGGCTCCCGGCGCGGCAGCGCTGGAGGCGAGCCCTGCCGACAGCGGGAGGTTCCGTGACCGCTGCACCGCGTGCACGTTCTCCAGCAGTTGCGCGCCCGACAGGACAATCTCGGCGTTGCGCAGACCGGCGTCGGGGCGTTCCTCGGCCTCGAACAGGGCCGGGGCCGTTACAGGGCGGACCTTGCCGGGGTCGATCCGGTAGGAGATGCCGTCGTGCTTCGGCTGCCCGGCGAAGGTCTCGACGACAGCATCGACGGCATCGGTTTGGTACTGCTGGACCTTGAACTGGAGCTTCATCGAGTGCCTTTCTTTCTGCAACCGACGCTGTTCGTCGCCGCTGCTAGAAGGTTGCGGGCGGTGTGGATGCGCGTGTTCACGCTGATCCTGGCCCTCTCACGGGGCCGCCAGTGTCGCCACCCTTAGTGCACGGGGCCTCGAACTGTGCGCTTTCGTCGCTTGCAAAGGTGAGTAGGGTCATGAGGTTCTTTAGATCGTCCGCACCTCGGTAGTAGGCGATACCTCACGGAATATCTGCTGAGCATTGATACGAGCCGCATCGGACTCGAAAGCATCGTCACGGAAGACCGCGCGCAGGGGGCCACGCTCGGCGATCACGCGCACGACCTCGGGAGTCACAGACTCCGCGAAACACGCAATCAATGCGTCCTCGTCAACTGCAAACACCTCGCGGGCATCGATCTCGGCGCGTGTGATCGGTACTGACGGTTCGAGTCCCCAGTCGAGCAACACCTGGAACAGCAGGTCTTCTCCAGACCGGCCAGCCTTGATACTCGCTTCCAGCGAGTCGAGTCCGAGTTGATCTGTGTCGTCCGCCGCCCTCAGAACATCGGCCTTGTTGCTGCCATCGATACGCAGCGCACGGAAGCCCAGATCGAGGGAGTTTGTATCTAGACCTACAGATTCGCGAATCGACTTCCCAGCGCGTCGAAGACGCTCGCGCGCGACTGAAGCGATTGTGGCGTATCCGGCGACTGCGGCCTCTGACTTCTCGTTTGGCTTCTCGTCGAGCTGAACAAGGATGAAGCTACGGTTGCCCCCGTCTTCAGCGTTGGCAAGCATCACGGAGTGTCCAGTTGTCGCGCTCCCGGCGAAGAAATCGAGAACGATCGCGCTCCTATCGCTAAACGTAAACATATCTAGCATGCGGTTCAGGAGTTCTATCGGCTTGGGCGTATCGAAGACAGCTCCGTCCATCAACTGCGTGAGCCGACGCGTTGCGCTCGACGTGAGCCCGGCGTCGTCCCACCAGCTAGTGACAGTTTTTCGACTCTCGCGAGCTTGGCTCAGGAAGTATTTCTGCTGAAGGCCCGATGTTGTCCGGATAATCAACCCATCGGCATGCTTCTGTGCCATAGTCTCTTGCGAATAGCGCCAGTAGCCTTCTACTCCTAGGAACTCGTAGAACGGATTCCCCTTCTTCGCCCCGCCAGGACCATCCACCGGTGTCGCCTTCCACGGACCTCTGGGATCATTGTCTGGGTTGGCAAAGCCGTTGAGGTCGGGATTGAGTCCAATTGATGCTCGTTGTGCAAAAACTGCGTCGAAATCTCGCGCATACAGGAGGATGTGGTTGTGATTCTGAGATACAACCTTGTCGTTCGACACTGAAGCGCGAGCCTTGTGCGCAATCTGGGTGATGAGGTTGGCTCGCCCAAAAATCTCATCAAGAATTGCTCGAAGATTTGCAACCTCAGTGTCATCGATTGACACGAGCAGAACTCCATCAGGGCGAAGCAGGTTGCGTGCAAGTCGAAGACGGGAGTACATCATCGTAAGCCAGTCGGAATGGAACCGACCGTTTGACTCGGTGTTCGCGACGAGGCGGTCGCCCGCCTGCGAGGTCTGGCCCGAACGGGCCAGGTACTCAGCGCTCGACTCGGCGAAGTCGTCCTCGTAGACGAAATCGTTTCCCGTGTTGTAAGGCGGGTCGATGTAGATGAGCTTCACCTTGCCCAGGTACGACTCCTGGAGCAGTTTGAGGGCCTCCAGGTTGTCGCCTTCGATGAAGAGGTTCTTCGTGGTGTCGAAGTCCACGGACTCCTCGCGAACAGGGCGCAGCGTCTTGGCAATCGGCGCGTTCGCAGCGAATGCGGCGGCACGCTTGCCGGGCCAATCGAGTCGGTACCGCTCCTGCGGCCCGTCCACGATGTGATCCGAGAGTTCTTGCCTGAGAAGATCGAAGTCAACAGCGAGGGTCACGTTGCCCTCCGCGTCTCTCGATTCGGTAATGACCTGGGGGAACAGGTCGGCGATCCGCTCGACGTTGCGAGCAGTGAGGTCGGGTGTATGCAGGGTGCGCTTCTCCATCACGCACCACCGACCAGCGAGCGACGGTCATATGGTCTCGACCTCAGTGTGTGGCGAGCGTTCACTGAACACCTGCCCGACGTTGATGCGCTCCGCGTCGTCCGCGAAGTCTTCGTCGAGGAACACGACACGTAGTGGCTGACGCTCCGCGATGGCTGCGGCAGCCCGAGAGAGAGAGAGAGAGAGAGCCTCACGCGGACGTGTGCACAGGATCAACGCGCCCTCCTCAACGTCGTACGCCTCGAAGCCATCGATGATCTCCTTCTGAATGGGCATCGTAAGATCAAGTCCCCAGTCGAGCAGGACCTGGAACAGCAGGTCTTCGCCCGTGCGGCCGGGCTTTACGCTGCCGACAACGTCGAGCAGGGCTGTCTGCACGAGCTCGTCAGCGGTGATGGACGTGTCGGCCAGGTTCGTTGTGTCAACACGGAGTGCCCTGAAGCCAACGTCGACCGTTTCTTGAAGGATGCCGGCTTCGCTCTTGAGCGTGACGCCGGCGCGACGGATGCGCTCCCGGCTGATCTCGGAGACCACGCCATACCCGTTCTGTGCTGCCGTGGAACCCTGACTCACCACTTCATCGAGCTGAACCACTATGAAGCTGCGTGTGCCACCATCAATGGCGTTTGCGGCCAATACCGCATGCGCGGTGGTTGCCGATCCTGCGAAGAAGTCCATGACGATCGAGTCTTTGACGGTCGCAAGGCCGATGATTCGTTGGAGAAGCGAGACTGGCTTGACGGTGTCAAAAACCGCATCGCCGAACAGGTCCAAGATTGCCTTCTTGCCCTCTTTGTTCGAGCCGGTCATGTCCCAGTAGTTGGTCGTCGGCTGACCCTGGCTTTCGTGCGCGTACATAACTCGCTGCGGAACACCGGCTCCGTTTGCGCCCCAGTAGAGTCGCCCCGACGAAGCCAATCTCTCGAAACTCTCGCGGGGATAGGCCCACGTTCTGGAAATCTCGTCACCGGAGGGGGTCACGACAGAGTAGTCGTATCCGCCGCCCTTCAGTCCCTTGGAGACCGTAATAGGTACCCCTCGCCAACGTCCCTCTGGGAACTCGGAGGTCGGTTCGCGATACGACGTAGCAACGTAGTCGTCGGCCAGAGGCTCGAGTGCGAGGGCTCCCTCCGTTGAGCGTCCGTAAACAAGAATGAACTCACCCTGGATGGCGACGTTCTTGGAGTCATTCGACGTTTCGCGCTTGCGACGCCACATGATCGTTGTGACGTAGTTCGGCGTCCCGAAGACCTCATCACAGATATGCCGCAAGGCGGCCTGCTCGCCTTCGTCGATGCTGATGAATATGAAACCATCGGAAGAGAGCAAGTTCCGTGCCAACCTCAACCTCGGGTACATCATCGATAGCCAATCCGAGTGGAAGCGCCCGTTCGACTCCGGGTTTGCCACGAGGCGTTCACCTGATGCGAGTGCTTGCCCAGAACGCTCCAGATAGTCGACGTTCGACTCGGCGAAGTCGTCGTTGTAGACGAAGTCACCGCCCGTGTTGTACGGCGGGTCGATGTAGATCAGTTTCACCTTGCCGAGGTAGGACTCCTGGAGCAGCTTGAGGGCGTCGAGGTTGTCACCCTCGATGAAGAGGTTCCTCGTGGTGTCGAAGTTCACCGACTCCTCTCGAACGGGGCGTAGGGTCTTCGCGATCGGCGCGTTCGCCGTGAAGGCAGCGGCACGCTTGCCGGGCCAGTCGAGCCGGTAGCGCTCCTGCGGTCCCTCGACGATGTGATCGCTGAGTTCCTGGCGCAGCAGGTCGAAGTCGACCGCTCGCACTGGGTTGCCGTCGGCGTCGGAGCTCTCGGTGACGACGCTGGGGAACAGCTCGGCGATCTTGTCGATGTTGGCCTGCGTGAGGTCGGGTGATGTCATGCGTAGTCTCTCCACGGGTTACCTCTGCTGTTCCAGTTCGTGTTGCTTCGTCTTGAGTGTGCGTCGGAGCTCGACTTTGCGGTTGAGCTGTGGCTCAGTGCGGAGCTTGCGCTCCAAGGAAGCGACCTCGCGTTCGAGCTTGCGCACCGTGGCAAGTCTGTCGGCGACGTCGGACATTTCCTCGCCCGGGCGGGCAGTAATCGGGGTCAACGGTTGCAGGAGCGCCGCGTAGAGGGCGGGCAGCGTGATCGCCGTCGGCATGGCCTGCCGCTCCGTGGCTCCTGGCTGCCAACCTGTCGAGTAGTAGGCGCTGATCTTGGGAGCCCCGGTGCCGAGCTGCTTGTGCGCCGCGACCGTCCGCGCCTCGGGCTGCTCGGCTCGGCGGCGCACGATCTCGAAGATGATCGGGAACGGGATGGCCTTGTCGATGGCACCCAGGACTGTTTCGCTCACGTCGTCGGTCTTTGCGTCGATCGTGAAGACCTGCACCTCCGGCACAGTCAGCGTGCCCGGCAGGTTGATCGTGGCCTCGGCGAGCTTGTAGGCCCAGGTGATGCGTTGGACCTCGTTGATGAACTTCTCGCGTACAGCGGTGCTGACGGTGCCGTGCTCGTAGAACTTCTCCTTGGGCACGCGTCGGCCGAACTTCGCTGCCTCGGGCCAGCGGTAGAGGATGTCAGTCATGGGCACCGCCCCCGCCGGCGTCTACGACGGCGATGAACGCGGTCAGCTCGAAGTCGTCGAGTCCCGCGATGGTCTGGGTGAGGGCCGTGGTGCTGCCGCCGGTAAAGAGGCTGTCAATGTCGCGTTCCTCGGTGACATCGATCATCGAGTGGATCGCGTCGGTGAGCAGCGCCGAATACTTCCCCATCTGAGCGCCCTCGCCGGTCGCAGAGTTGAACACGCCGACGACATCGCTGACCGGCTCCTCGTAGGGGCGGCAGCCGGCGCGCAGCAGATCGAGGAGGTGCTTGGCTTCGGTGTGGTTCGCAATGACCTCACCCTGGTCGTCGAGGTAGACGAGGTAGTGCGGGTGGAGGCGGTTGCCTCGGTTGATGTGCTCGTCTGCGGTGAGGTTGCGGAGGGCGAAGATGACGCCGGGCCGTAGCCCCTTGTTGGGGTCGGCGGGGATCACAGCGTGGAGCCCACGCGGTGCGGCGTCGAGGTCGCCGTGTTCCTTGATGTAGCCAAGCAGGTCCATGCGGAAGTCGTTGAGTCCGAGGTCGGTGATCGAGACCCCGGTGCGGACATCTTCGAGCTCGATGACCTCGTCTTGGAGCTTGCGGAGCTGTTCCTTGCGGAAGGCGGCGTCGGAGTCTTCAAGGGTAAGGACGTTGTCGTCGGCGGTGCTGGCGAGGTCGGCGATGACCATGCGGTTCTCGACGCGCTCTTTGAGGTTGATGTACTCGTCGAGGGAGATGTCGGGCCAGAAGTTCACGAGCTGAATCTGGCTGTTCGTGGAACCTATGCGGTCGATGCGGCCGAAGCGCTGGATGATGCGCACGGGGTTCCAATGGATGTCGTAGTTGATCAGGTAGTCGCAGTCCTGGAGGTTCTGGCCCTCGCTGATCACGTCGGTGCCGATGAGCACATCCAGCTCGCGCGTCTCGCGCGGCATCGTGAGGTGCCGCTGCTTGGAGCGCGGCGAGAACAGCGACATGACCTGCTGGAAGTCGAAGCCCGTACCGAGGCTGGTCTTCGCTCCGTGGCTGCCGCCGGTGATCACCGCGGTGTCCAGCCCTGCCGCAGCGAGGGTGGGCGCCAGTTGGCGGTAGAGGTAGTCGGCGGTGTCAGCGAAGGCGGAGAACACGAGCACCTTGCGGTTGTCGTCGTTGATCGGGTGCTCGGCCTTGTCCTGGATGAGCTGCTTGAGCTTGCGGAGCTTGAGGTCATGTTCCGGAGTGACCTTGCGCATCTCATCGAGGAGCTCGCGCAGGGTCTCGCGGTCGTTCCACAGGTCGCGCTGCCAGGACTCGATGTCGAGGTCGTCGAGGTCGATCTTGATCTTCTCGCCGAAGGACAGCGCTTCGATGTTGGCGTCGTCTTCGTCATCGAGATCGAAGTCGAGCCCGGCGAGTTCGGGGCTGAGGTCGGCGAGGTTGCCCGCGTGGTTGCTGATGCGTCCGAGCGTGTGGGTGACGGAGCCTTCGATCTTCGACAGGGTGAGGCGGAAGGCATCGACCGAACTCTCCAGACGCTTGAGCAGGTTGACGGTCATGAGCTTCTTCAAGCCCTGCTCGCGGCCGGCCTGCCCAAGGTTGGATCGGGCGCTGCCGGCGGTGACGTTGTAGAGGTCTTCGTACTTGGAGCGCCGACTCGGGAACACGTACGCGAGCGGGGTGTAGACGGCGAGCGTCAGCGCTTGGAGTTGCTCGAAGATGTCGTTGAAGCCGGGTACGTCAGGGAGGTCAGTGAGTGGTTCGCGGATCGAGAGCGGTGGGCGGCGTTCCGGGAAGGCGCCGATCTCCGTGGTGTCGTAGAACGCTTGGATGTGCTTGCGGGATCGGGCGATGGTGACCGAATCGAGCAGTTCGAAGAAGTCGAAGTCGAGCATCTGGAGGATGCGGTCAGTCGTGCGGTGCTCGGGGTCGAGCTTGGACCACTCGTTGAACACGCGCTGCGCATCGGAGAAGACCTTCTCGACGGTCGTGGACAGGTTCAGGTGCTGGGCGAGGTTCTCTGATTCGCCCTCGTAGGCGAGCTGGAGCTGGTTCTTGAGGTCGTTGAACCGGTTGTTCACTGGGGTGGCCGACAGCATCAGCACCTTCGTCTTCACGCCCTCGCGGATGACCTGGCGCATGAGGCGCTGATAGCGCGACTCCTTCTCCTCGGCGTAGTCGGCGTTGCGGAAGTTGTGGGACTCGTCGATCACGACGAGGTCGTAGTTGCCCCAGTTGATCCGATCCAGCCGCAGGCCGAGCGACTCACCCTTGGTGCGGGAGAGATCGGTGTGTGCGAGCACGTCGTAGTTGAACCGATCCGAGGCGAAGACGTTGGTCGTCAGGTTCGCGTTGTAGTTCGTCCAGTTCTCGGCGAGCTTCTTCGGGCACAGCACCAGCACGGATTTGTTGCGCAGCTCGTAGTACTTGATGACCGCGAGCGCGGTGAACGTCTTGCCGAGACCCACGGAGTCGGCGAGGATGCAGCCGTTGTAGGTCTCCAACTTGTTGATGATGCCCGTAGCCGCGTCTCGCTGAAAGTTGTACAGGCTCTGCCAGACCTTCGTCTCCTGGTAGCCGGTGCGGTCGTTCGGCAGCACGTCTTCGTTGATGTCGTCGAGGAACTCTGCGAACAGGTTGTAGAGGATCAGGAAGTAGATGCGTGCCGGGGAGTTCTCGGTGTACACGCTGGCGATGTGGTCGTGGACGGCCTGGGTGACATCGCTGACCTGCTCCGGGTTGTTCCAAATCTGGTCGAACAGCTGCATGTACTGCTCGGTCATCGGAGCTTCATCGAGCCGGTTCACGAAGCTCGACACGGCGTTGCCACGCTCGTAGCCGAGGTCGGCGGTCGTGAACCCCTGGAGCTGGGTGTAGGCAGCCTTGTCATCGACGACCGCGAACTGCTGCATCGGGTTGCCCGTGGCGTTTGAGCGGAAGGTGACCTTGCGGCGAACCCAGTCGGCGCACTCTCGTGCGATCGCGCGCTGGGTGAGCTTGTTGCGCAGCCTGATCTCGAAGTCGGACCCCGCCAGGCTCGACTCAGCCTGCCCGCCGGGGATGAAGAACTCGCGCCGCTCCTTGCGGAGCTTGTCTGTCACTTTCTCAGTCACGAACGACGGCGACGTGAAGATGAACTCCAGCTCAGACACCTTCTCCAGCTCCTTGCGGAGCGCTTCGAACGCGAAGATCGAGAACGTCGATGCGGCGATGCGCACCTTCGAGCCCGGCGCGATCTCGGCCTTGAGATCGTCACCCAGGAGGTCGGAGACGTTGTTGATGATCCGCACGCGACTACCCGGCGTCCTCGTCGTGAGTCGAGGAAGAGGCGCCGCCTCGTCGCACCCAGTCGTCGATCTCGCTGGCTTGGAACTTCCAGAGGCGTCCGACCTTGTGGGCGGGCATGGCCTTCTCGGCGATCCAGGTGTAAACCGTGTCTTTGGTGACCCCGAGGTGGGCGGCGATGTCGTCTGCGGACAGCCACGGCTCAGCCACGTTGGTCCTCCCTCGCTCTATGGCCCAGGCAGGCCAACACTCACGATGATACCGGCACCGGTACGGCTTGAGTGGGGTTTCTCCGGGCGTGGCCTAACGAGATGGGTGCCGAGGGTGGTTGCTCCGCTCGGCCGATCAGCGTGGGACACGCGCCTTGAGCCAGGTGGTCACTGCTTCCTGCCACCGGTCGGGGTCGGTGTTCCAGCAGAGGGTGTGGCCGGCGTCGAAGGTCACCAGCTCGACGAGGTCCGGTCGTGCGTCTCTGAGTGCTTGTGAGAGCCGGATCGGCACGGAGTCGTCGCGGGTCCCGTGGAGGATCAGGGTCGGCGTGTTGAGGTCTGCGCCTCGTTCAGTCCAGTCGAAGGAGCGAAGGGGGATGCGGCCCGGCAGCCCGAGGGCGCGCGCCAACGGGTGGAGGGTGAGCCACGGGATCACGAGGTACCCGGCCGCTGCGGGTAGACCGCTGCCGGCGCAGTTGGCCTTGATGACTTCGGTCCAGTCGAGGACTGGTGAGTCGAGGACGAGCGCGGCGATCAGCCCCTCGTGCCGCGGGTGGTCGGCGAGTTGGAGCGCGATGGCAGCACCCATTGACCAGCCGAAGAGCACGATGCGTTGGCCTCCTCGTCGCACGGCGTATCCGATGGCCTCGTCAACATCGGCGGACTCAGTGTGGCCGAGGGTTGAGCGGCCAGTGCCGACTCGTGGCCCTTCTGCGGTGTTGCGGTAGCTCACAACGAGGGAGGTGTAGCCGAGTTCGGTTGCGGCGAGGACGCCGCGGAGGGTGCCTGCGCGGGTGCTGCCGAGCCCGTGAATGTGGATTGCCCAGGTTGAGGGGTCGCCGTCGATGCGCCAAGTCGGGCATGGTCCTGCGGGGGTAGTGATGGTGATGTCGCGGGCGTCGAGCCCGGCATCGGCTGGGGTGGCGTAGTAGATCCCGCTCCACGAGGCGCGCTCACCGGGCTTCGGGGTGAGACCCGGTGCTGTCGCCGTGACCCTTCGTGCCACGTAGACGGGTCCGCGATCGACGATCTTGGCTGAGAGCTGTGCCCACCCGCCGTGCTCGAACCAGAGGTTGTAGATGCCGGGCGCTGTGGTCTGGGCGGTGCGGTCGAGCACGATCAGGTCGCCGCCTTCGTTGTGCTCGACGCCTCGGATGGTGAGGTCGAAGGCGCGTGGGCTGGCGGGTGCGGTGAGCCGTCTCGCAATGGCCAACCCGACCCCGACAGTCGTTGCTGCTGCCGCGATCCCGCCGCCGAGAGCGATCCGCCCGATCACGACCCGCGCTCCTCGATGCTCGGCACGCGCGACGCCTCCGCGACGGCGCTATCGGTTCCGACGAGATGGCTTTCGGCGCGTTCGAGTACGACGCGGTCATCGGTGTTGATGTCGAAGGTGATGCGGGGGTCGATCATCGCGTCGCGGATTTCGACGATCACTCGGTGGAGGTGCCCTTCGGGGTCTTCGCTGTGGGCTGCGAGGGGGTCGGCCTGGCTCAGCCCGGGCCGTGCGTGCGTGGCTCGGAGCCAGATCGGTTCCAGCTGCGCCGTGAAGGCGATGGTCTGGCGCTGTCGGGCGTGGTGCTGGGCGCGGCGGACGGCGGGCTGGACCGCGAACCCGGCGCAGAGGAACAGGAAGGCGAGGACAGAGAGCAGGTCGTAGGCACCTTGGAAGGCGCGCATGAGGCCGAGGTGACCGGTGGTGTGGGCGAGGTCCATCCCGACTACGACGAGACAGAGCGCGACACCGAACGCCGATCCCACGCTCAACAGTGCGGCTGGCAGGCGCTGGATGCCGGTGCTGTGCCGGTACTGCCGTGCGGCGAGGACCAGCATGGCTACGACGATCACGAGGCAGTAGGTGAAGTTGATGATCGAGTAGACCGCTGCCGCTGGCTGCTCGCCGAGGTCGATCATGAACCGTGTCGTTGTGGTGCCGCGGTCGATGACCAGGAACGCTGCGGTGAGCGCGAGCAGCGCGATGAGCAGGATGGGGACGCTCACTGCGGCGCGAACGAGCTGGGGCCGGTACTGGCCGGTCTTCATGACTCCGCGGCCGAGGAAGGACAGCCCGGTCATCAGGAGCGCGTCCGCGATCAGGGTGGTGAGGTTGGTGCCGCCGAGCAGTGGATCGACGGCGCTGTAGGCGGCGTCCACGTTGAGGGTCATCGCGATGGCGATGGTGAGGGCTGCGTAGGTGATGCTGCGGTCGGCGCGTTTGCGGCGGAAGATGAGCAGGCTCGCCACGAGCGCCCACATGAGCGTCGCCACGAGCGTCTGGATCATCCGAATATCTCCGAGTATCTGGACTCGGCGAACACCGACCCACGGATGCCAGCGGCGAGCCGGTCGGCCAGCGACTCGGCGGCGATCTCGGTTTCGCTGTCGAGGTCCTGCCGGGTGAGCAGGCGTCCACGCGTGTATGACGGGATGTCGGGCAGCAGTGCCTCTTCGACATCGCAGTCGTCACCGTCGCAGTGGCCGAGGATCATGTGGGCGAGCTCGTGGAGGACGAACTGCTGGCGGTGCAGTGCGGAGTCGCTGTGGGCGTGGAGCACGATGTCTTCGGTATCGGTGGACAGCCAGGCCGCGCAAAGCCCGTCGTGGGTGTCAAGATCAGCGAGTTCGACGACGCGGAGCCTGCGGTGCCGCCGCTCTTGGACGGTGCGGCGGAGGTCGTCGAGGGTGAAGGTGTTGCCGAGCTGAAGGCCCGAGACGGCCGCCGATACGGTCTGTTCGATGTTCACGGTTCGCCCCTTCTGTGTGGGGAGCAGGGACCGGTGGCGGCTCCGTGTCGCGCGGTACCGGTCAGTGCTCGGGCATGTGTGTCATTTCCTCGTCCAGGAACTTGGTGATGGCGTGGAGTGCTTTCGGCGAGATGTCGCCGAGGGTGCGCGCTGCGTAGGACTTCACCTTCGCGGCCCGCATGGACCGAACCAGATCGAGCTGCGCGGAGACCTTCTCGGGGGTGGCGGCACCGTCCTCGCCGAGCAGGAACGCGGCGTCCACGTCAAAGAACTCCGCGAGCCCCTCGAACACGGCGGGGTCTTGGACGTAGCGGTGGCCGTTGACCATGTACGTCCAGCGCGACCGCGACAGGTTGGTGCCACGCGCTTGGAGGTAGTCGGCGATCTGCGAGTAGGTCGGTTCCGTGCCGGACTCGGCGACGGCGACATCCATCAGGAGCCGCAGACGCTTGGCGAGGTCTTCGGCCGCAGTCTGGCTCTCGTCCTCGGTCATGGTGGCTGACCCCCTTCCCTTCGCGACGGGCAAGGCATCGATGTAGTCCACCCGGAGGGTGGTTGTTCATGCTCAACCGTACTCGTTGAGCATGAACAAATCAAGGCTTGCGCATGCTCAACGGTGGATGTTAGAACAGGACTCTGGGATGTTTTGAGCATGCTCAATGCTGCGTCCCGTCTCGGCTCGGGCTGCCTCAAGGAGGTGAACGATGTCCAGCTCACGGTCCGGGCGCGGGTGTTCGCGCCTACCTGCCAGGTGTACCGCCGCGCGCAATCTTGGCGCGGCCCGCCGAACAGGAGGCCCGAGCATGGCATCGAACGAGGACGCCCGCGCGGCGAGGGAAGCGAAGCTCGACGAACTGCACGAGAAGCTGACCGGCGCGGTCGAGTCGCTGGTCTCGGGTGACGACTGGCGGCAGGCGCTGGCCTTCGCAGCACGGTTCCGGTCGCGGTCGTTCAACAACACGATGCTGATCTGGGTGCAGCACGAAGCCGCCTTCGAGGCCGGCCGCGTGCCGGAGTCCTTCCCCACCCTGGTTGCCGGGTACCGGCAGTGGCAGGGCCTGGGACGGCAGGTGATGAAGGGCCAGCCGGGCTACATGATCTTCGCCCCGATGACGGGCCGGTTCGCCTCCGCAACCCCTGCCGATGCGGGATCGTGGCGGCGGCTCGGACCGCGGGAGAAGCCGAAGGCCGGCGAGGTGGTGCGCTCACGCATGGTCGGCGCGAGGCCGGCGTACGTGTGGGATGCCTCCCAGACCGACGGTGAACCGCTGCCGGTGCCGCCAGCGCCGACGCTGCTGGAAGGCGAAGCACCGTCGGGGTTGTGGGTGGGGCTGGCGGGACAGATTCGCGGCGCGGGGTTCGAGGTGCTGCGGGTGCCGCACGAGGGGATGATCTCCGGCGCGAACGGCATGACCGACTATGAGGCGCGCACGGTCGCGGTGCGGGAGAACATGGACCCTGCCGCGCAGGTCAAGACGCTCGCGCACGAGCTGGCGCACGTGGTGATGCACGAGCCCGACGACGAGGAGGCGCGGCAGCATCGCGGCATCCGCGAAGTCGAGGCCGAGTCCGTGGCGCTGATGATCGGTGCCGCGCACGGCATGGACACGGCCGGGTACACGATCCCGTACGTCTCGACCTGGGCCGCCCGCGTGGACGGCCAAGAGCCCGTCCAGGTGGTGCAGGCCACCGGCGAGCGGGTGCGGAAGACCGCGCTGGCGATCCTCGACCAGCTCGACACGCTCCAGGTCGGCGACGGCACCCCGCCCGGCCTCGAACGCGACACACCCAACCTGCACACGTCCCGCACGCCGGTGTCCGCGGTGGAGGCGGATCGTCCGCGTACTGCGCCGGTGCCAGCTCTGGCAGGGCGGGGGCTGTGATGCACGGAGCATTCGATGTGCTGGCGGCGCTGATCCGCGTGGATCGCTCGCCGAACCTGGCGCTGGCGGCGCGGAGCCTCGCGGCGGCGGGCGTGCCCGTGTTCCCGTGCCTCGTCGAGGGGAAGCGTCCGCTGACTCGGCGTGGGTTTCTCGACGCGAGCAACGACCCCGAACAAGTCGCGGCCTGGTGGTCGCGCACACCGGGCGCGAACATCGGCATCCCGACCGGCGCTCCATCGGGCGTGGTCGTCGTCGATGTCGATGTCCACGGCGACCACGACGGTCGCGCGGCGTACCAGCGGGCCACCGACGCGGGGCTCGTTGACGGGGCGGGGCTGCTGGTGCGCACCCCCACCGGCGGCGCGCACGTCTACTTCCCGGCGACACCAGGCAGCGAGCAGCGGTCGTGGCAGGCCGCCACCGCGGGTGTCGACTTCCGGGGCGACGGCGGCTACATCATCGCGCCTCCCTCCCGGCGAATCATCGACGGCCACGTCCGCCGGTACGAGGTCGCCGACATTGCCGCGCACTCGGTCGGCCCTGTGGATGCGGCCCGGCTGCGGAACTACCTCGACCCGCGCCCCGTCGCCCCACCACGCGCCAACAGCAACTCGACGGATGTGGATTCTGAGCGGTTGGCTGCGTGGGTCGCCGGGCGGGGTGAGGGCGAGCGGAACCGGGGTCTGTTCTGGGCCGCCTGCCGCCTCGCCGAGAACGGCCTCTCACCCGCCGACGCGCTCAATGCGCTGGGTGCGGCGGCGCGGTGGGCGGGTCTGGGCGATCGCGAGATCACCACGACCGTGCGTTCCGCCTACCGAGCCACCCAGCCCACGCCCGAGGCCACGTCAGACGGCCAGGCCCGGAGTGTGGATCGGTGGTTTGGACGCTCGGCGCGCCCACCGTCCGCAGCCTTCGGGAGGGCCGGGCTGTGATGCGTGAATCGGACGGGCGGCGATGGGCCGCGATGACGGCGGTCGCGGGGACGGTGTTCATCGCCGCCGGGGCGTTCTGGCTGTCGTTCACGTCGCTGGCCGATCTGGCCGCTCGCTCCGGGATCGGGGCGGGGCAGGCGTGGGCGTGGCCGCTAATCGTGGACGGCATCATCGTCGTCGCCACGGTCGCCGTCGTAGCCCTCGCCGGGCAGCGCTCGGCCTGGTATCCGTGGGCGCTGCTGGTCGGCGGCGCACTCGTCTCAGTGACGGCGAACGCCATCCACGCCGTCGTCGCCGCGGACGCCGACGTGCCGCGGATGCTCGCGGCCTCGGTCGCCGCGGTGCCGCCCGTCGTCCTGTTAGCCATCACGCACCTGACCGTGATCCTCACCCGCACCCCCGACCCCGACAGAGAACCCGCCGACGCCGCGTCGTTCTCAACGGTCGCTGCGGAGTCGATGACTGCGCTGCCGTCCGGCGAGCCGGAAACCACCCGTCGCGACGAGGGTGTGGCGGATCGGCGGGCGCTGGGGTGGGAGCTGCGGGAGGCGGGCTGGTCGAACAAGCGAATCGCCCGCGAACTCGGGGTGCATCCCTCGACGGTGGGCCGCTGGTTCGCCGTCGCGCACCTCACTGACAGCACCGATGCCGCCAACGAGCGGGAGGAGACGACCCCATGAACACCACCGACAACCCACAGCACCCAGACCCGGCCAGGCCCGATCCGGCACGGCTGGTGCCCGAGGAGCCGCGGGAGCGCCCGGAACCCGTCGAGGCGACGGGTGCGCCGGAGGCGGTGCGGGCCGCGCAGGTCGCCCGCGACGACAAGCAGCACGCACTCGTTCGCGGGCGCGGCGTGGAGTGGGTGCGCCCCACCGACCTGATCGCCCGTCACTCGGCCCACGCGGCCGGGCGTGGACTCGACTTCCAGGCCGAGCTCGCGCGCCGCACCCGCACCCCGATCGGTGCCGGCGTTCGTCGTCTCGGAGATCGCGCCCGGCGGTTGCCGCCGATCTCGGCGTTCGGGCGCAGCAGTACTGCACCGGCGCAGGTGTCCCGCTCTGGGGTCTCGATGAGTTGACGGCGGTGAGAGGTCATGGCTGCGACGGCATCGGCATGCAGGACGCGCTCGTGGGAGCGAGTGCGCACCTGCCTGCCAGGAGGTGCCGACACCATGACCACACCAACCCGCACCAACACCGAGCAGCCGACGGCCTACGGGGCTGAGGACTTCACCACCGGCGAGGGCCTGCGTGCCCTGCTCAATCGCCTCGCCGGGGGCGGCGAGGATGCTTGGGTTCACGACCCGGTGGCTCGCGATCTGATGGAGTTCGCCGCCGACAAGTACCGCGCTCTCGCGCGCAAGCACAAGCTCGACACCTGGGAAGCGGTCACGGCGGCGTTCGACGCGATGCAGTACCGCTCGACCCGCGAGGCCAACGATCCGTGGGCGATCATCACCCACGCCGTGCGGATCACCTGCGTCTACGAGGAACGCGCCCAAGGACTACTCTGCTCGGTGCACCAGGCACGCCGTGCGCACGTCTCGGCGTTCCACGACCCCGAACGGTTCTCCGAACGCGACACCGCGCTGGCCGACTACCATCCCGCGTTCCACACCACCGACCTGCGTCCCAGCGACCTCGAACCAGAGCCCCGCGAGAGCCTCGGGTCGGCGCAGGCATGCATGTCCGCCGGGTCTGCGGCCGAGGACGCCATCGCGATGCTGTGCCTGCTCGACTGGCCGACCGACACCGCACGGGCCGCTGTCGAGCACGTCTGCGGGGCGTTGATGAAGGCCGGCACCCGCCAGTCCGCCTACGAGACGCTGCGACGCGATCGGCACGCGCGTGCACTGCTCGACCTGCCGCGCCGTTCCTGGGCCGCACTGCTGAAGGCACTGCTCGGGAACCCGCACCCGGCCTACGTGGCCACCATTAGCGGTCGCGGCGTCCTGCTCCGGCTCCTGCTCGGCGAGACCCTCGACCTGCTGCTCCGCGACGACGACCTGATCCTCGCGCTCGCGCTGGCTGCTCCGAGTGGCGGAGGCGGTGAGTTGTCGTGACCGAGCCGCAGATTGGCAGCATTCAGCTTGACCGCACCGTCGAGTCGATCCTCGTCGGCACCCGGCACCGCGCCGACCTCGGCGACATCGACGCCCTCGCCGCGTCCATCGGGCGCGACGGCCTGCTGCAACCGCTCACGATCACCATCGACGGCGTGCTGGTGTGCGGGGCACGACGCCTCGCCGCGATCGAGAAGCTCGGCTGGCGCACCGTCAACGTGTGGGTTCGCAGCGGCCTGTCCGACCGGCTAGGGCAGCTCCTCGCCGAGCAGGACGACAACATGCTCCACAAGCCCTACACGCAGCTCGAAGCCGCCGGCCTCTACCGCGAGCTCAAGCAGGTCATGGCCGAGGATGCCGCCCGCCGCAAGAGCGCGACCCAGTTCAGCAGCGAGAACCAGCCGGGAAACGACGGTGGTGCAAACTTTGCACCACCGGCGGGCGGGCCGCACGGGGAGCGCCGCGAGCCAGCCGCCGCGCTGGGTGCCCGCGGGGCCGGGCACCCCCCCTTGGCGCAGAACTGAGTAG
>NZ_JBDNTB010000038.1:0-27003 GCF_047719395.1 Propionibacterium sp. | reverse complement strand
CCCCGGCCCCGCCCCCGGTGGGGGGGGCCCCCCCCCCCCCGCGCGGGGGGGGGCCCCCGGGGGGGGGGGGGGTCGGCCCGGCCCGGGGGCCGGCGGCCCCCGCCGGCGGAGGGGACATCGCGGTCGTGCACAGTTGCGCCAACGACATCCCCCTCGACCAGCTGCTCGGTTGTGGTGCAGACGCGCTCAGCATCCCCACTCAAGACCTGCTGCAGGAACAATGGGAGCTACTGGCCGAATGGTTTCGTGGAGGCGGTCAGCTGTGGGCCGGTCTGCTGCCCACCGCTCAGCTGGCTGCGGGTAAGGCCTTTCTTGCGCGCCGGCTCGACGGAATCTGCGAGCACCTGGGCGCCCCACCGGAGACGGCCGACAGACTTGTCCTCACCCCGGCATGCGGGATGGCAACCATCGATCGGAGTCTGGCCTGGCGAGCACTCGAGGACCTGGTCGGCACCGCAGCCGGTTGACAGGCTCGTCCCACAGAGATCGGCCTCTACACTGGCCGCCATGGGCAGGTATTTCTCCGATCTCGATCTCGACGACCCCGCACCTGTCAGGGCCCGGCCGAGGATCGGGGAGTGGGGGCCCGATCTCGTGCCCACGACGCGCCGGAAAATGATGCTCCGCGTCTGGGTTGGGACAGCCTTCGCCGCAAGCATCGCAGCGGTGGGCGTCCTGATGTATCTCTTCTACCGGATGCTGATGAATCAATGATGAGTGGGGCGGGTTCCCGCCCGAGTTGACCTCGGCAGGGCCCGTTGAGCTGTGTGTAGCCCCAGGTGTATGAGACGACACAACCTGTGAGATGTGGTCTGCCGGCCACCTTGCGGTGGCCCGCCGTTCACCTTGATGGCTGAACTGGGCCACCTTGGCGCTATAGACCAAGGGCCATGTCATCAGTGCATTTTCGCTCCAGGAGAATCCTGGGCGCTCTGGCCTCTGCCGCGGTCATCGCGGCGGGTACTGCCATCCCGATCCATTCCGCGGTTGCCGCCCCCAGCAGCGCTGCGGGATCGACGACCATCACCTCGACCGGCCTCAAGCCGGGCCAGGTCAAGCATGTCTGGCTCATCATCCTGGAGAACAAGTCCTACGACTCGACCTTCACCGGACTGAACCAGAACTCCTATCTCTGGAAGACGCTGCCCAGCCAAGGAGCCCTCCTGAAGGACTACTACGGCACCGGGCACTACAGCATGGACAACTACACCTCGATGGTCTCCGGCCAGTCCGCGTCCATGGACGTGCAGTCCGATTGCGATGTCGCGAACACGAACATGGGTTCGTCGTCGAGCATCGTCACCGCCCACTCCGGCAGCACTTTCGGGCAGACCGACAACTACGGGCAGGTGATGGCCAACGGAGAGGCCAACTCCCCCGATGGCGAGAACGGCTGCACCTATCCCAAGGACGTGCCCACGCTGTTCAACCAGCTCGATGCCGCCGGCGTCTCCTGGAAGGGATACGCGCAGGATTTGCGCAACCAGCCCGGACGCGAGGACGGTCTGGCCGGATCGCCGGGAACCCTGGCCAACAACCCCACGACGAACCCGCGCAAGATGCAGGCGGACGCCACCGACAAGGCGAATGGCATCACCTCCTTCACCGGAGCCCAGGCCAATGACCAGTACGTCGCCAAGCACTTCCCGTTGCCCTGGTTCCATTCGATCGTGGGGGACAAGGGTGATGGCTCAGATGCGCTCACCACTCCCGTCAACGGTGGTACCGACTCCGATTCCTCCCACATCGCGAACTCCGATGATCCTTCCAATGGGCTGGTCTCCGACCTGTCGAAGCCGTCCGACCAGGTTCCTGCCTTCAACTGGATCACCCCGAACAACTGCTCCGATGCTCATGACGCGGTGTGCGTGGGCAACAACATGTCCGGCGTGTTCGACGACAACGGCAACCCGGACTATTCGCTGCCGCTCAACACACCGCCCAAGAACTACACAGGCGGTCTGTATGCCGGTGACCTGTGGCTGAAGTACTACATCCCGCTCATCGAAAAGTCGGCTGCCTTCCAGGACGGTGGCCTGATCGACATCACCTTCGACGAGGCCAACCCGCCGTTCTACGGCATGAGCTTCGACAACGCGACCGACTCCAGCGCCGTGGCGCAGGACGCCAAGGAGAACGAGAAGTACCAGTACGGCACACCCGGCCCGGCTGCCAGCGATCCCGGATACGATCAGTATCCGGCCGGTCAGTTCCCACAGCCCGGACAGATGGCCAAGAACTATGTGAATGCCGATGCCGCGGGGCAGAACATCAACGGCCAGAACGTGAATTGGGAGCCCACCGGCCCGAACTCGACCCTGGGCACCGATGACAACGGCAATCAGCTGTATCCCGGCCCCGGCGACAACGGCTTCATCACCCGTCCGCCGTCCTGCGAGCAGGACACCAAGCTGGTGAATGCCGACAAGTCAAACTGCGTGGAGGGCGCCAAGAACACCGGCTCGGCCTTCTCAGGGGCGACCGAGTACGTGGCAACCGCCGCACCAGGCTCTATCACCGTGAAC
This sequence comes from Propionibacterium sp., assembly GCF_047719395.1. NCBI lineage: Bacteria > Bacillati > Actinomycetota > Actinomycetes > Propionibacteriales > Propionibacteriaceae > Propionibacterium > Propionibacterium sp. The sequence goes on along the minus strand of NZ_JBDNTB010000038.1, from coordinate 24,478 downwards.
CTCCCGGGGTCGGCGCAGAAGGGCGTGGCGAGCACCAAGGACATCGGCAGGGCCGTCACCGGAACCGGCATCCCGGCCGGCGCCTATGTGGGTCAGGTGGCCAATGCCGGGCCGAACAAGGTGTCCACCTCGTCGCAGGCACCCAGCGATGCCACCATCACCCTGGTGGACAAGAACGGCACCCCGCTGCCGACCACTGCTGCCGTGACGGACATCACGCTGTCGGCCACCGGCGTGCCCGGCCACCTGGAATCCGGTCAGACACCCCTGGACACCTTCAACGCCCAGGACGCCACACCCGGCGGGGGTGACACCGGTTCGGTGCTCATCTCACCGCTGATCAAGCCCGGGACGACCTCCGAGGTGAACTACAACCACTACTCGTGGCTGCGCACCATGGAGGACATCTTCCAGGTGAGCAACGGCAAGGACCACAACCAGCTCACCGCCGGCACGGTCTCCGGCGGACTGGACGATCTGGGTCACCTCGGCTATGCCGCGCAGGCAGGCCTGATGCCTTTCGGTACCGATGTCTTCAACAATCTGCCGGAGGACCAGCAGAGCGCATCTCCCTCGCCCAGCGCCTCCGCCTCCGGATCGCCTTCGGACACCGTTTCGGCAAGCCCGTCCGCATCGGGCTCTGCTCCGGCGTCCCCCTCGGGCGCCCCGTCGGCAAGTGCTCCCGCTTCCGAGCCGGCCTCGCCCTCGCAGTCGTCTGCTGGGACCAATCCGGTCGTACCCCCCTCCCACCCGGCGGCACCGACGGGACCAGGCACCCACGGCCCGAAGAATCCTGGCCTGCCCCTCACCGGCGGCGAGATCGGAGGACTCAGTGTGGCAGCGATCGCCGCTCTCGCCGGCGCCGCCGGCCTGACCCGTTTCCTCGTCCGCCGCCGGCGCCACTGAACCAGCTGATCGCGGTGCCCTGGCGCAATGGCCAGGGCACCCAGGAAAGCGAAAACATCGTGAAATCACAGACAAGACCCGCGGGGCGCCGGTTCGGCGGCGCGCTGCCGACGTGGATGGCCCCGGCAATGGCCGCGACCGTCCTGGCGGTGGCCCTCACCGGATGCACCGGCTCGCACACCTCGGTGAGCCCCGACCAGCAGCGCGAGCAGCTCGCCGCCAGGCCACTGCCCAGCTACATCCCGAGCAGTGCCGCCGGCAATACGCTCATCGACGGCACCGCCACCAAGCCCGCCGTCTCCATGCAGGGCGTGCCGGTGAGGGCGAATCTCGCCAATGGCAGCACAGTCGTCATGAATGTCGTCGGCCCCGATGTGGACCGCAGCACCGGTGATCCTGACGCCGAGTCGGTGGACTGCGGCTTCAGGATCACCTTCGAACAGGCCTCGGCCACCATCCCCTTCGCACTCGACCGGATCACCGCGACCGATGACGCGGGCGGCATTCACCAGTTGGAGCTGGCGGACAATTCCCCGAAGCCTCCTGCCACTCTCGAACCGGGGCAGCAGGTGACCGTCTCGGTGCATGCCATGCTTCCCCCCGGCGAGGGACTCATCCGCTGGGCACCCGATGACAATCACGTGATCGTGGTCTGGGACTACATCGCCGAGATCGACTGATCACATCTCAGTAATTGTGCTGAACAGTTGCGCCCAGTTCAGCAGCTTTCCAGGGCAATGGCCGGTCCCCGTTTTCCGGGGGACCGGCCATTGCATGTCTCTCATCGCTGGTGAGTTCGGCAGGCAGCAATCGAGGCGCCGGTCCATCGCACCGGATGCGGGACTCAGCGCTCAGCGCGCGGCTGAAGCCAGATGCTCCAGGCGGAACAGCTCCGAATCGAGAAATGCGGGCCCGCCCTGACGGCCGAGCAGCAGCGTGCGCTCCTCGTCCACCGGTGCGCTGGCCACGGTCACCTCGCCCCAGTCGGGCATCCAATCGGGGCCCATCTCGTGACGTGCAGGTTGGGACAACTCGCCGAGCGCCCCGATCTGTTCGACGGTGAAGTCGGGAGCCTTGGCCGTGCTGAAGTGCACGGCACCGTTCTTCCGGTTCACCAGTGCAGCCCATTCGCACCGGAAAACCGTGGGGGCGTCCTGGGCGAGAATGATGGCCGCCTCGGAACGGTTCTTGGACATCCGGTTGATGACTTCGATGTCGCTCTCGATGTTCCACTGGTCGGGGTAACGGGACAGCCAGAGCACCCGGACATCGGGGACCTCGGTGCAGGCGGAGATGATCGTCTCGGCGAGGGAACCCGGTGGCATGGTGAGGATGAAGTCGTCGATGACACTTCCGTCGCCATGCTTCTCCACGATCTCTATCGCACTGATGTCAGCACCCACAGTTCCCATTGCCGTGGCCACATGGCCCAGGGCACCAGGACGATCGGGCAGTTCTACGCGCAGGAGCAACACGTCCACAGTCTTTCAAACCAGGGCAAATTACTCGTGCAGGTCCGCATTAAGGTCGTGTTTCGGGGCTTGCCGGCGCGTTCGTGGGAAGATCAGTACCGCATGTCGTCCCCCGCCGGGCTCTGAGACATGTCGGGCTCTCGGCCTTGTCCTGGCAGGTCGATAGGATGGGCCGCCGGAACCTCCCCTCGGTACGGGTGGGTGCACAACAGTGGTGGGTGTGAGTCGTGCCCGCCCACGAAGGAGCATGATCGTGGCCATAACGCCGCAGGACGTCAGCCGGCTCGCCGATCTGGCGAGGGTCGAACTCACCGACGACGAATTGGCCGAACTCGCGCCGCAGATCGACGTCATCCTCGACGCGGTCGCCAGCGTTGCCGAGGTGGCCGATCAGGACATCGAACCCACCTCGCACGCCGTGCGGCAGGTGAACGTCTTCCGCGACGACGAGCTGCGTGAGTCCATGCCGCCCGAGAAAATGCTCGCCGGGGCACCGGCCAGCGTCGACCAGAGATTCCGGGTGCCGCGGATCATCGACGATTCGAATGCCCAGTGAACCCGGTGGAACTCGTGAACCCAGACATACCCATGCATTCAACGAACCCGCTGCATTCGACGAGCACAGTGAACTCGCACGCCCGGGAGGAGCTCCTGTGAGTACCGATGTCTACACCGCCGACGCCCTGGAACTCGGCCGCCGGATCGCTGCGGGGGAGCAGTCCTCCGTCGAGATCACCCAGGCCTTCCTGGACCGGATCGATGACGTCGATGGCCAGGTGAACGCCTTTATCTGCGTCGAACCCGAGGATGCACTCGCCCAGGCCGCAGCGGTCGACGCTCAGCGCGCCGCCGGCGAGTTGCCCTCCCCACTGGCCGGAGTACCGGTCGCCGTGAAGGATCTGCTGTGTTACCAGCAGCTGCCGACCACGGCCGCCTCGAAGATTCTGGAGGGCTGGTGCCCGCCCTATGACGCAACAGTGGTCACCAAGCTGCGGCAGGCCGGCCTGGTGATTCTGGGCAAGACCAATCTCGACGAGTTCGCCTGCGGTGGCTCCACCGAGAACTCGGGCTACGGGCCCACCCACAACCCATGGGATCTCGACAGGATCCCTGGCGGTTCCAGCGGCGGCTCGGCCGCGGCGCTGGCCGCCCGCGAGGCACCGCTGGCGATCGGGACCGACACGGGGGGCTCGATCCGTCAGCCTGCGGCGATGACCGGAACTGTGGGCGTGAAGCCCACCTATGGTGCGGTGAGCCGCTATGGGATCATCGCCATGGCGTCCAGCCTCGACCAGTGCTCGCCCGGTGCACGCAATGTCACCGACACGGCGGCGCTGCACGAGATCATTGCCGGGCATGACCCCAGGGATTCGACCTCTCTGCCGGTGGAGGTACCGCCTGTTCTCGAAGCAGCACGGTCCGGCGATGTGCGGGGCATGCGTATCGGCGTCGTGAAGCAGTTGCGCGGTGAGGGCTATGCCCCCGGCGTGCGGCAACGTTTCCGCGAGGCACTGACGGTTCTCGAAAAGGCCGGGGCCGAGATCGTCGAGGTGAGTTGCCCGCACTTCGAGCAGGCGGTGGCCACCTATTACTTGATCATGCCCAGTGAGATGTCCAGCAATCTGGCGCGCTACGACGCGATGCGCTACGGGCTGCGCGTCGGTGACGACGGCACCCGATCCACCGAGCAGGTGATGCGTCTCAGCCGCGGCAAGGGATTCGGCGCCGAGGTGAAGCGCCGGATCATTCTCGGCACCTATGCGCTGTCGGCCGGTTACTACGACGCCTACTACGGATCGGCGCAGAAGGTGCGCACGCTCATCGCCCAGGATTGCGAGTCGGCCTTCCAGACGGTGGATGTGCTCGTCTCGCCGGTCGCGCCGACCACGGCCTACAAGATCGGGGAGAAGATCAACGACCCGCTCGCCATGTACATGGGCGATCTGTGCACAATCCCGAGCAATCTGGCCGGATTGCCTGCCGGGTCGTTCCCCTGCGGTCTGGCACCCGAGGACGGCCTGCCGGTGGGATTCCAGGTGATGGCACCCGTGCTCGACGATGACAGGGTCTATCGCGTCGGCGCCGCCATCGAGCGTGAACTCACTGCGCAGTGGGGCGGCCCGCTGCTGGCGAAGGCCCCGGCACTGAACGCTTTGAACCACCAGGAGGCCGGCAAGTGAGCAGCGAGTACAGCACCGACGAACTGATGGACTACGACGAGGTGATGGAACGCTTCGATGTCGTCCTCGGCCTCGAGGTGCACGTCGAGCTCAGCACCAAGTCGAAGATGTGGTGCGGCTGTTCCACCGCATTCGGCGCGGCACCGAACACGCACACCTGCCCGGTGTGCCTCGGACTTCCCGGTTCACTGCCAGTGGTCAATAGGAAGGCCGTCGAGTCGGCCATCAGGATCGGCCTGTCGCTGGGCTGCTCGATCGCCGAGTCCTGCCGTTTTGCGCGCAAGCAGTACTTCTACCCCGACATGCCGAAGAACTACCAGGTCAGCCAGTACGACGAGCCGATCGCCTACGAGGGCGAGGTGACCCTCGATGTCGATGGCCAGACCTATACGGTGCCCATCGAGCGTGCCCACATGGAGGAGGATGCCGGCAAGTCGATGCACATGGGTGGCGCCACCGGGCGTATCCAGGGCTCGGACTATTCGCTGATGGACTACAACAGAGCCGGTGTGCCGCTCATCGAGATCGTCACCAAGCCCATCTTCGGCACCGGCACGAGGGGGCCGGAGGTGGCGCGGGCCTATATGGCTCATCTGCGCGACATGGTGCGAGCCCTGGACGCCAGCGAGGCCCGCATGGAGCAGGGCCAGCTGCGCTGCGATGCCAATGTTTCGCTGATGCCCAAGGGCTCCACCGAGCTGGGTACCCGCACCGAGACAAAGAATGTGAACTCGCTGCGTTCGGTCGAGGGATCTCTCCGCTACGAGATCTGCCGCCAGGCAGCCGTGCTCGCCGGCGGCGGGCGCGTCAAGCAGGAGACCCGGATGTGGAACGAGGCGGGGGAGTTCACCACGGCCGGGCGTTCCAAGGAAGAAGCCGAGGACTACCGCTACTTCCCCGAACCTGATCTGGTGCCGGTGGCGCCGAGCCGGGAATGGGTCGAGCAGTTGCGCGCCACGCTGCCGGAGCTTCCGGCCGCGAAGGCTGCCCGGTTGCAGTCCGAGTGGGGTTTCTCCGACCTGGAGATGCGCGATGTGCACGGCAACGAGGGCGCTCTGGACCTCATCGAAGCCACCGTCACTGCCGGCTCGGCTCCTGCGTCGGCCCGCAAGTGGTGGCTGGGGGAACTGTCACGTCGCGCCAACGAGAACGGTGTGGACCTCGCCGAGGTGGGTGTCACACCTGCCCAGGTGGCGGAGGTGCAGGCTCTGGTGAGCGCAGGGACACTCAATGACAGGCTCGCGCGTACCGTGCTGGAGGCTGTCGCCTCCGGTGAGGGTGAGCCGGCCGATGTCGTGGACGAGCGCGGGCTGGCCATCGTCTCCGACGACGGCGCCCTGGGCATGGCGGTGCAGGCAGCGATCGATGCCAATCCCGGCGTGGCCGACAAGATCCGCGGTGGCAAGGTGCAGGCTGTCGGGGCGCTGATCGGAGCCGTGATGAAGCAGATGCACGGCAAGGCCGATGCCTCGAAGGTGCGCGAGCTCCTGCTCGAGGAGCTCTCCTGAGCATCCGGGTGTGGGGCTGCTCCTCAGCTGTCGAGCAGGGATCTGATCCGGCGGCCGACAGCCTCGACCAGGCGGTCCTCCGGAGAGCCCCAGCCCGCCTGGATCACCTCGTAAGCCCACAGCGACCCGGGGTCGCCGCGGCTGATGTCGGGAATCCGGCCGTCGCGCACGGCATCGGAAAGACGCCCGGCGGCATCCTCGGCTGTCTGTGCCAGGAAGTCCGCATAGTGCTCGTTGGCCTCGCGCTGGAACTCCGCCAGCGGTGACAGCCGAGCCAGCCGTCGCAGATGGATGCCCTCTCTCAGGCTGGTAAGGAAGTTGAGGTGCTCGCTCCACCGTTCATCAATGAGATCGAGCACGATCCGTGAGCAGACGGAGTCGAGTCGTTCCCCGAATAGGTCCGCTGCCGCGTACCGCCCCGCATCGTCCAGATGTCGGAATATCTCCCGGCGCGCTGAGATCGGATTGTGGAGCACCGCGCGGCGGGATTGCAGTACCTGCTGTCGCTGTTGCCACGGAACCAGGGTGTACTGCCAGGCCTGCTCGTGCTCCATGAGCATTCTTCCTTCCAGGACGCGCTGCTGGTGGTCGACCTCGGCAATCACTTCCTCGTCGAGTATCCGGCCGGTCCCGTCGGTCTCCACATCCGTGCTGATGTGCTCCCGACCGCCGTCGCCATCGAAAATACCCGTGTTCAGGAGTGGATCATCGAGGGCCGCCATGAGCACGCTGGTGCCCGGATCGCCCTGTCGTCCACAACGACCGCGCAACTGGGCGTCCAGTCTCGAGTTGGGGTATCGCCCGGCACCGATCACGACGAGCCCGCCATTGGCGCGGGCCCGATCGGTGAGCACGATGTCGGTGCCGCGGCCGGCCATCTGGGTGCTGATGGTCACCTGGCCCGGAGCACCCGCAGCGACGATGATGGCTGCCTCCTCGGCGGCATTCGTGGCGTTCAGCACGGTCGATGCCACACCTTCCGCTTCCAATTGCTCACCGAGGGCGCGGGACTGCTCGATGCTCTGGGTGCCCACCAGCACCGGGCGGCCCGCCTGCTGAGCCGCTGCGACCCTGGTGACCAGGGCATTGTCGCGGGCCTTGGCGTCCAGATAGAGCTCGTCGGACTCGTCCACCCTTGCCAGCTCGCGGTGCGGAGGCACCTGGGCGACCAGGAAGCCATAGCGCTCGTGCAGCGGATCGGCGGCGAGGGTTGCGGTGGCGCTCATGCCGAGGCATGCCCGGTAGCTGCGCGCCACCTCCTGAACGGTGATCTGGTCCATCACCTGCACCCGGCTGGCACCGGTCAGCTGCTCCTTGGCCTCCACCGCACGTTGCAAGGCCTCTGGCCAGCGCTGATTGGCCACCACGCGTCCCCTGGTGGGGGAGACCAGGCCGATCGTGTCATTCACGACGACATAGTCGACATCGCGGGCAAGCACGGCATGGGCGTGCAGCGCCGCATTGGCAGCCGCCATGTGGCCCACCTGGTCCGGCGCGTAGAGATTCTCACATCCGAGAGCCTTCTCGAGGGCGCTCACCCCGGCATCGGTGAAGGCGGCCGAGCCCGACACCGTGTCGAGGGTGTAGTCGCGTCCGGGCTCGAGGCCTGCCACCAGCAGGGCCATCCGCCGCTCTTCGTTGCGTGCCGCAACGTCGTTGGCCGTCTGGGCTATTACGAGGGGCTGGGTGGCCTCGTCGAGCAGTACGCTGTCCACTTCGTCGACCAGTGCCACGTCGAGAACAGGGCTCACCACATCCTCGGTGCTCAGGGCCAGTCCGTCGCGCATCAGGTCATAGGCGATCTCGGACACCGTGGAGTGCACGACGGAACATCCGTACGCCTGCGCACGGGCCGCAGTGGCAGTCTCCGCCATGGTGCAACCGGTGGCAAGGCCCAGCGGCTCGAGCATCTGGACGGCCAGGGCATGATCTCGCGCCGCCAGATAGTCATTGGGGCACAGCACGTGCACTGTCCGCCCCGCTGCGGCGTACATGCCCGCCGCGAGCAATGCCACCAGCGTCTTGCCCTCGCCGGTCGCCATGTCGACGCTGAATCCCTCCAGCAGGGCGAGTGCTGCGAGAATCTGCTCGTCATGGGGAGCAAGCCCCAGATGTGTTTCCGCGCTACGGCACAGCGCGGCGAGACGGGGTATTTTTCCGCCCTCGTCGGCACCGCTGGTTGACCGCCCCGGGGCCCAGGACGGATCGTCCACGAGTGCCCGGACCTTGCGCAGCTTCGTCTCCAAGGGTCGCAGCGAGGCCGTTCCCGAACGCGCTCGCAGCAGATTTCTGAAGCCTCGCAGAGCCATTGTGCTGTCCTCACCGCCGGACCAGGCGTCCAGCCCGCTTGTGTGTGCACGCCTGACTGCGCCGCGAGACCTTGTCAGAGGCGTGTCCTCAGGAACCCGGTTCAGTTCAGCTGCCAGCTCTTGGAGCTGTTGTTGAGCCTGGCTCCGGCACGGTCCTGGCCGATGGCCACGATGTCCTCGATCCGCACTCCGAAGCGGCCGGGCAGGTAGATCCCGGGTTCCACCGAGAAGGTCATGCCCTTCTCCAGCAGGTCGGTGTTGCCCCGCACCTCATAGGGGTGTTCATGCACCTCCAGGCCGATGCCGTGCCCTGTGCGGGTGATGAAGTACTCCTCGAATCCGGCGGCCTCGATGGTCACCCGCGCCGCCAGGTCGACGGCTTCGCAGGTGGCACCCGCCCTGGACGCCTCGAATCCGGCCTGCTGTGCCAGGCAGACCAGTTCGTGCACCATCGCGAAGTCCGGGTCTGAGGGTTCGCCCGCGCAGTAGGTGCGCGTGGAATCGCTGAAGTAACCGCTGGGAGCCGGGCCGCCGATGTCGACCACCACCGGCTCGCCCTCCTGGATGACCCGGCTGGACTGCACGTGGTGGGGGCTGGCTCCATTGGGCCCCGAGCCGACGATGACGAAGTCCGCCCGGGTGTGGCCCTCCTCGACAATGGCGCGCTCGATGTCTGCACCCACCTGCTCCTCGGTACGGCCCGGCTTCAACCATTCGGCCATCCGGGCATGCACCCGGTCGATGGCCCGTCCTGCTGCGGCCAACGCCTCGATCTCGCCGGGCGACTTGCGCATCCGCAAGGGTCTGATGATCTCTGCGGCAGACGAGACCTGCACTCCGAGGTGATCGCGCAGGGCGAGCGTGTGCATGGTGGGCAGGTAGTCGTCAACCGCGATTCCGGTGATGTCCCCGAGTCGCTCGGCGATCAATCGGTAGGGGTCCTGATGATCCTGCCAGGCCGGCATGTCGAGCCCGGATTCTTCGGCGTCGGAGCCTGCCCAGCCGGGACGCTCCAGCGCGGGCACCACAAGAAAGGGATCATCCCTGGCCGGCACCACCAGCGCGGTGAGCCGCTCGTGGGAACCCTGCGAACGCCCGAGCAGATAGCGCATGTCCGCTCCGGGGCCGACCACCACCGCGTCCGTCCCGGCATTGTCGACCGCCTTGCGAAGGGAGTCCAGCCGGCCATGCTGCTCATCCGGTGTGGGGGTCCAGGTCAGCGCGGGATCACTCATGGACTTCAGGCTAGCCTCGCGCCGCCCAGACGGTAGAACCAGAAAGGCACGACCGAGACCAGACAACTGGCTGCCGGTACCAGGGTGATCGAGGCGAAGACGATGTCCTGCATGTGCCGGGTCACCTGCACACCATCGTGATAACCGGCCACCACGATCAGCGCCCCGAAGACGAGCACGGACATCGCATTCATGAGCTTTCCGGTGAACGTGAGGGTGGAGAACGAGACGCCGTCGTTGCGGACACCGGTGCGCCTCTCCATGTCATCGACCGCGTCGGCGATGAGGGCCACCTGGACCACCATGAAGATGCCCAGGGTGATTCCGGTGAGCCCGACGAAGACCAGGACCAGGGGGAAGTCCTCGAATCCCACCAGGTACATGGCGATGTACAGCACGGCGGCAGCAAGCGAGCTGCGGATCATCAGAGCCCTGGCACTCATGTGGCGCAGCAGCACGGGTGTGCCAAGGGCCGCCACCACCATGCCGACGATGATGGCGGCGCCGATGAAGGTGAAGCTCTTCTCCGAGCCGTAGGCGATGACCGCGAAGACAGCGCCTCCCGCCTGGATGATGGAACGCCCGAAGCCGAGCACCGATCCCAGGAGCACGAGCAGCAGGGGAGTGTTGTGCACCAGATTCGCGACCAGCAACCGGAAAGTGAGCGTCATGTCATCGGAGGCGCGAGGGCGCTCCCGCGTATTGAAAAAGGCCAGCAGGTACAGCGCCATTCCCCCGAAGGAGGAGATGGCGACGGCCAGGGTCCAACCCCGGCTGGTGGTCTCCGCACCGCCGCTCATCAGATTCGCCAGCCAGGGCATCCCCAGAGTCGCGGCACCCAGCGACAGCGAGCCCGCTGCGCGCACCTGCGAGATCGCCTTGTTGCGCTCAGTCTGCTGCCCGAAGGCCGAGCCGATGACGCCCCAATAGGGCACATCGCAGGCCGTGTAGGCGATGCCCCATGCGACGAAGCAGACTCCGAAGTAGATCAACTGCGCCTGCTCGGCCATCTGCGGGACGGCGAACAGGGCGGTGCTGAGCGCGGCAACCGGCAGAGCCGAGAAGAGGATGTAGGGGCGCATCTTGCCCCACCTGGTGTGGGTGCGATCGACGATGGTACCCATCACCGGATCGCTGATCGCGTCGAAGACCTTCGCCGCGGTGATGATGGTGGTCACCACCGCCATGCCAGCCACGCTGAGCTTCACGTACTGCAGCAGGTACACCAGGATGAATGTGGTGACGACAGTGATGATGATGCTCTGGCCGAAGCCGGCGACCACCACGGAGACACGCTGGGTGCGGGCGTCGACGGGGAAGCGCGCGAGGTCCTTCATGACTGTCACTCTCCAGTTTCCCTCACGAAGTCTTCGGCGGGACCGCACCGGTGCGCCACCCGACGATGAGTTCATCGGCATGCCTCTGTGCGGCCCGACGCCCCTCGGCCAGTGCACGGGGCACCGCAGTGGCGTCCATCAGCATCGCGTCGGGCACGCCCGTGGCCTGGATGTGGCACACCGTGGAACCGGATGCCCGCAGGGCGTTGATCTCGGAGCGCCTCGCGGCATGCTGCGCGGCAGTGGTGAGGTCGGTGTCCAAGGACGTGACAAGGACGTGCGTGGCCCCCGCGGCAAGATCCGCATGAATGGCAGTGCCGACAATGCCGCCGTCCATGCAGTGACGGTCACCGATCACCTGCGGCGCATAGACGCCAGGTATGCAGATACTGGCCGCCACGGCACGGTCCAGCCCGGTGCTGCCGCAGCCCAGCACCAGCCGCTCGGCGGTGTAGCAGTCGGTGGCAGTCACAAGCAGGGGAGTCGTGGGCCATCCGCTGCCGAGGCACACACGCAGGATGCGCCGTACCGTGCCGGGATGGGGTATCACCGCCGCCAGGGCGGCACGGCCGATGGCCTTCACGGATTCTGGTGAGCCGTCATTGGCCACACCCAGGTCGTAGGCGCGCTGTGCGCTGGGAGTCATCGTCGATGAGCCGAGTGCTGAATTGACCGGGCCCAAAGTCAGCAGAGTGCCCAGCCACGTGGACATGAACCGCAGTCTGCCGGTGCAGAGCAGAGCTCCGGCCACCCCACCGGCGGAGGTGCCGATCACGCGATCGGCCCGGGAGACATCGATGCCTCTTTCGGCCAGTCCCTCGAGCAGCCCGAAATGCCAGGCGATGAAGTACAGGCCGCCTCCGCCGAACACGAGGCTATGGGTGCTGTCCTTGCCACGTAGTGCAGAGAAGTCGATGGGTACACCCAGCGTGTCTGAAGCGCAGGCTCGCAGGTTGTCAGCGGCATCGCCGCCGCAGGCAGTGGATCCTGTCGTCACCTGCAAACCCTATCCATCAGCACTGGGAAGCGGGTCGCCCGAACCGAGCCAGGGCACCACGGACGCAGCGACTGCGGCGACAATTGCTGGCAGGCGCTGCGGGCAACTCACCCGTCGACGGCGTAACCGAGTGCGGCTGCGGCGGTCACGATCGAATCGGTCACCAGCTCGGGAGCCATCCCCGGGGTCTCCAGCACGGCCGGCCGGAATTTCCCGGTGCGCACGAGGATGCCGTGCAGGCCTGCTGACTGGGCGCCGCGCACGTCGGAGTCGATGTCGTCCCCGATCATCACTGCATCATCGACGGGCACCCCCATACCATCCAGGCCCGCGCTGAACATGGCCGGTTCGGGTTTGCCGATGATGGTTGCCCTGACTCCGCTGGCCTTCTCCAGACCCGCCAGGAAGGCGCCGGTGTCCAGCTGGATCCCCGTCTCGGTACGCCAGGTGAGTCCACGGTGCATCGAGACGAGTTCGGCATCTCCCAGCAGCAGGTCCAGAGCCTTGTTGAGGGTGGCGTAGCCGAACTCCGGGCCGGCACCGCCGAGCACGACGACGTCGGCATGGGGGACCGATTCCTTCGTCAGATCGACCAGCCGCAGACCCGATGCAGCAAGGTCATCGGTGACATCTCCACTGCACAGAAGTGCTGCCGTGCCCCCGTCGTAGTGGGTGCGCAAATGATTCGCCGTGGCGATCGGCGCTGTCACCACATCGTTCTCGGAGACTTCGAAGCCTGCGTCGTGAAGTGCCTTCACCACCGAACTTCGGGGGCGCGAGGTGGTGTTGGTGAGGAAGCGCACCGGGGTTCCTGCGGCCTTGATCGTCGCCAATGCATCCACAGCACCAGGAAGCGGCTTCCAGGACACGACGAGGACCCCGTCAATGTCCAGAAGCAGCGCCCGCGGGTGTTGGGGGAGAATGATGCCGGGCTGGACGTCGCCAGGCCCGGTGGTGGCTTCGGGCATGTGGCTATGGTAGGGCTCTGACCCATCGTCAAAGATCCGATTCAGCCACGGAGTCACTGCGGACAGGGTTTGACGAAGGCTTTGAGAAAACCAGCCGTCTGATAAACGTATTGATAAGCCCATTCGCTGAAAGTCAGGTGCTGATCGACGTAGATCACGGAGAAATCCCCGGAGTAGCACTTGGCGAAGATGAACCGGGCCCGCATCACCTGTGGTGCGAAGGTGATCACCACGGTCTTGTGCACGGTGTGGTCTTGCGCATAGTCGGTGAGCATGGCTGCCTCGCCGCGTGTCTTCAGCGGGTCGGGAACCCCACAGGTGACTCCCGATTCATTGCAGATGGGAAGTGAGGAAGCTGATTCTTCGCTGTCCGAAGATGGGTCGACAGAGATCAGAATTCGGGTGGGTCCGCCGGAGGCCCGCAGCTGTTGCACCTTGACGAGACGCTCGGGGTACGGCGGACCGATCACATAGCTGAGATCCGCACCCTCCGCATTTCCCTGCGGAGGAAAAGAATAGAAGAACAACCCGAAGATTCCGGAAACCAGCATGGCAGCGACGAGCACGAAGATCCCATGGATGATCCGGCGACGCTTCCTCTGCACAGTATTCCTCTCGTCATGACTTCCATGAGCGCCTTGTGGAGGACCCATGTCGTCATCAGTCTGACTGGGCCCTCCTGGCCAGACCAGTTCACTCGATCAGATATGCGGCAACTATCTGTCCGTAGTAGGCGGTATGCATGTCCTGATTGGCGCCATGGAAGGTTCCCGCCACATCAGACGGGTAATAGGACTTCAGATTCTCCGGTGTGAGGGACGACGCGTCCTGCGGCTGGCTGTACACCACCTGGCATTCCAGGGTGAGCGGCAATTGCCTGATCCCCGGCACCGAGGTCGCCAGCGGTTCCTCAAGATCGAGACCCAGTTCGGCGATCTTGTCCACGTCATGGCCCGACCGGGTGCCGCAGTACCCCAGAATCTTGTTGGCCGGAATGCCGTGCGGAATACTCACCGTGAATTCGGGATTCTTCTCCAGCTGCTCATGGGTGAAACGGTGCTGTCTCACGAAGGTGGTGAAGACAGGGGATTCCCACTCAACGCCCAGCATGCCCCAGGAGATCGTCATCGAGTTCACCCGACCATCCGCCTTGGTCGTGATCAACAGCCCCTTCTTCAAGGCAGTGAAGATCTCAGTGGCGTACGCCCATACATCGATCTCAGTTTTCATCTGGCAGCCCCCTGGCACGACGACGAATGACAACGCGCCCGAGCATACCGAGGTCCGTTATCGGTGATTCCTCCCGAGATCGCCTGTATGGACGACGAATCATCAGCGGACACGGGACGGACAGCCCTCGCGAGCACGCCCGGACCGTTCTCCGTGAACGGACCGAACACCATGTACAGCCAAGATCCTGAGTTCGAGGGGAAGTGGTTGGCGTGAAGACATCCTCCCTCTCGTCTCTGTTCTGACATAATGTTCATTATCGGTCATTTTTCACCTGCTCCGGAGGAACCCTCCGGACAGCATCCCTGCGGCCGATCAGCCAGCCGGCTGGCTCCCTCACCGGCGCTTCTCGTCGTGCTGGATCGCGGTCTGGATCTGGACCACCTCAGCATCGTTCACCGGATGGCCCAGCACGGCATTCCATACCGGGACGACCTGCGAAGTGTACTGGTGACCGTGGCCGGGCGGCGCATTGATGGCGGCCGGCACATCGAATCCGATCTGCCAGAAGGACACCCACGGGATCCATCTCACCGAGCTCACCACGTCGCGTCCGACGCCCTCGCGCATCCAGTCGGGTTCGTGCCAGATGAGGTCCACCGACCACCACACGACGGGGTCGGAAGCGTGTTGCAGATAGACGATCTTGGGATCGGTCCAGGGCACATAGGTGCCGCCGAAGTAGTCGTGGTTCAGTTCGTCCGGTGACGTGATGAAGCGGACATGCTTGCCGTTGTCGATGACCGGTGCCACTTCGGGTGATCCCTGCCGGCGCGAGTCGGTGAACTGGCGCCACAACGGTGTGAAACTCGGCGTTCCCACCCACACCGCGCCCGTCACCTGGTCCAGCAGATCCTGTGGATCGGCGAAGGCCGCTTGACCGCCGTAGGAGCCCAGGGATTCCCCGCTGGCCAGCAGTTTCGGCCGATGATCGACCGGCAGCTGGTTCCAGCGCGCCCTCACAGCCGACCACAACGCCCGGCCCGCCTCGGTGGGACTCGACCGGTCGAGGATGAAGGCCGCACCGCTGGACAGATACGAATACTGCATCGAGGCGGCAGCGCAGTCGCCGTGCGTCATGTACTCGATCGACTCGAGTGTCCATTCGTCGACCCATCCCCCACCGACACCTGTGGCGACCAGGAGATATTGCCGATCCCATGCATGGGTGCGATCCAGCTCCTGGACGACGGCCTCTGCGGTGGCATCCATCCCGCGTCCGGGGACGAGCCCCGCGTACACCCGGATGGGATCCATCGCAGGAGCGCCGGTCAACCCGGAGATCTCAGCGGCCCGCGGTCCGTCGGCAACGACCGCCTGGCCCTGGGCCCCCAGGGTGTCCCATGCCTCGAAGGAACTGGGGCTGCCCGATCGTGTCGACTCGGAGGGTTGACTGCGGTTCTGCCATGGCAGCCGATTGGTCTCCGCCGCGGCGCTGTACACGGATTCCACCACCGGCCTGATGATGACGCCCTGGGCCACCGCGAATGCTGCCCCCACGATGAGAGCGGTGGCCAGGATGGGAGCGATCCAGTCGGTGAGCAGCCGGGAAAGATGCCGTGTCGTCCATCGCCACAGTGCGGCTATCAGGAGTCCCGTGCACAGCAGCAGGACGAAGATCAGCACCCCGATCACCAGACCGAGGGCTTCGGTGAGCAGAGGCGCAGCCGGTACGCCGACGAGGCGCTCCAGGCCCACCTGCCGCCGATAGTTGGCGATCCAGGAATTCAGTGTGCCGACGACCAGCAGTCCGATCCACGCAATGCGCAGCCGCCGGCCCCAGCGGGGATCGATCGTCACGACGATCCGCAACGCACGGCTGAGACGCACCCACAGGCGTTGGAGCAGGGTTCCCACCAGATAACCGAGGGTCATGGACAGGCCCACCGAGCCTGCGGTGGCCCACCAGGTGCGCGGCAGCAGGCTCGGCGACAGGGCCACCCACGACATGGCCAGCGCCAGGGTGAGGCCGGTCCCCGACAGGCCCACCATGGTGGGCCCGCAGGAGAGCATCCGGCGCACCGTCTCCTGTTGTTCTGGGGCTTTTGGCGGAGCCGGTTCCATCAGGGAGGTATCGCTCACCGGTGCGTCCTCCCCTCGCCAGCTCATGGTCATCCACGGATGGACAGCTCCAGGTTGACATCCTGCCCTGATTGTGATGCTTCCGCACTGCTGGGCGGGACCACGTCCACTCCGCGTAACCATGGTTGTATGGATGAATTCGTGAAGGGCATCTCCCGTCCGCAGCCTGATCAGGTGGAGTGGGAGGTGCGTTGCCTGGACTGGCTGAGAGTGGCCGGCGGCGCGCCCGTCGTCCCGGTGCTGCGTCACGACGACCACAGTCTGACCGAGCAGAAGCTCGTGCCGGTGTCACCGGAATCCCGCGCTGCAGAAGAATTCGGCGCCCGCCTGGCCCACACCCACAGCGCAGGTGCCGCCACCTTCGGAGCCGGGCCGGATGGCTGGGACGATGAGAAGCCAGGATGGCTCGGCAGGGCACGGCTGCCCCTCGGTCACTACGACCGCTGGGGCGAGTTCTACTCACGAATCAGGGTGCAGCCCTATGTTCGCCAAGCCCGCGACGCCGGTCACTTCGGCCCTGCCCAGTGCGCGGTGTTCGACAGCCTCTGCGCACGGTTGGCAGACGGTGACTTCGATGACGACCTCTCCCCCGCTCGTCTGCACGGCGATCTATGGGCCGGTAACGCGATGTACACCCCCAATGGTGTGACACTCATCGATCCAGCGGCGCACGGTGGGCACCCGCTCGGCGACCTGGCGATGCTGGAATTGTTCGGCTTTCCGGCGTTGGAACATGTCTGGAGGGGTTACATCGCCGAGCAGCCCGCAGCAGCTGGCTGGCGCGATCTCATCGCACTTCACCAGGTCCATCCGCTGCTCGTGCACACCGTGCTCTTCGGTGGCTCCTATGCCGATGAGGCGCTTGCCGCGGCCAGCCGGTACATCTCGCGGCGCTGAGCCACCACACCGGACGAACCCTGCGGTGCCGGGCCGCGGTGTCCGGCAAGCCGCGTGGCGCCGAGGAGTGGCTGTCTCGGCCTTGCACAATCCCGGGGGACAGGCCGCAGAACCGGTGACTGCGGCGATCGGTACACTGCCCACGTCATCGGCACATGTACAAGGAGAGTTCGTGATACGAGTCATCGTGACGACGCATGGACATCTTGCTTCCGCCCTGGTGACGGCGACGACTCTGATGGTGGGCTCCACCCCCAGTCTGGTTGCAGTGGACCATGATCCGCAGGAGGCCCCGGACGCCCTGTATGCCCGGTGCCGCGAGGCGATCTCGAATGCCTCCGAGGTGGTCTTCCTGGTGGACGTGCTCGGCGGAAGCACCTACAACGCCGCGACTCGCTGCTGCATGGAACATCCGGATTGCGATGTCGTCACCGGAGTCAATCTGCCCATGGTCATCGATGCCTCGACCCGTGCGAAACAGGATGCCGGTGTATCCGTCATCGTGGGAGCTGCCATGGAAGCTGCCCAGTCCAGTGTGACTGCGCTGCGCTCCGGCAATGCTCGCTCATGAACTCCTACCGGTGCCATTCGGACAATCTCCATCCGCGGCTGACCACCATCTGGGTCACGCTGCTGACCGGCATCGGGGCCGGGCTCATCGGCGTGGCAATGAGCCAGCTGACCAAGCTCATCGAATGGTGCGCATTCGGATTCTCCTTCAGTCACGCCGCCATGGGCGTGGCGGACGCAGCCTGGTGGCGAAGGCTCATTGCTGCTCTGGTCTCCGGGCTCGCGGCAGGCCTGCTGTGGACACGAATCCGGCCACGGCCGCGCGGATATCTGCCAACTGTCAACGAGGCGGCCAGTCCCGGCTTGCGCAGGAGGGCGCATCTCCCGGTGCTGGGAACCATCGGGGATGGTCTCGCACAGTTGATGGTGGTGGACTGCGGGATGTCCTTGGGACGCGAGGCTCCGCCGCGCCGGGTTCCTGCGCTCATCGGCCAACGGCTGTCGACGCGTTTCCAGCTCGACGACGAGATCCGCCGGGTGATGATCGCATCTGCGGGTGGTGCCGGCATGGCAGCCGTGTACAACGTACCTCTCGCGGGAGCGGCTTATGCCCTGGAATACATCATCCGGCCGGACCTGAGACGGCTGAGCGGGTGGTTCAAGGTGGCGTTCGCCGTCGGTGTCAGCTATTTGGCGACATCCATTTCCTGGCTGTTCAACCACAATGCATCGGTGTACAAGATGCCGGACCAGCGCGTCCAACCCCTGGATCTGCTGTGGGTGGGTGCGGTCGCCCTCGCGGGATTGGCTGTCGCCCTGCCCCTGCGTGCCGCGTTGCGCTGGTCCCGGCAAGCCACCATGCTCACCAAGCACCTGTGGTGTTCGGTTCCGCTCGCCAGCCTCATGGTGGCCGCCATCGCGCTGTGGCAACCGCGCATCGCCGGAAACGGGCAGGTGCTGCTGCAGAACGCACTGACTGGTGGCCTGGCACCGATCTCCCTCGCCCTGCTGGGCGTGCTCAAGGGCTTCTCGACCGTGCTCGGCTTCCGCATGGGCGCCAGCGGCGGACTGCTCACGCCATCTCTGGCGGTGGGGGGCGCCATCGGCGCGATGGTCGCCAGCCTGTCCCCTGCCGGTCCTGTGACGACGGCGGCTCTGGTCGGTGCCGCATGCGTGCTGTCCATCACCGAATCCCAGCCGATCTTCGCGGCGCTGTTCGCCATCGAGCTCAGTCAGGCCAACCCGATGCTCGCCGTCATGGTGATCCTCGGCGTCGCAGTGACCTGGGCGGCGCACCGGCTCCTTCCCGGCGGCTCCCTGGGCCCCTGCCGCAACCGCGGCGCCCTGCGCCGTGTCCTGAGGTAAGACACAGGGTCCCGAGGTAAACACAGGGGTCTCAGGTGGGGCAGGTCCCCTCGATCACAGATTCGTCATGTGTCCTTCGATGCCCTCGGCAGCTTCCTTGATGGCCTCCGACAGGGTCGGATGGGCATGGACTGCGGCGGCGACCTCGGCGGTGGTCAGATCCCACTTCTGCGCCAACACCAGCTCCGGCAGCAATTCCGTGACGCCCTCGCCGATCATGTGCGCACCGAGGATCTCGTCATACCTGGCGTCGGCAACGATCTTGACGAATCCGCCCGGAGCGCCCATTCCGACTGCCTTGCCGTTGGCGGAGAATGGGAATTTGGACACCTTGACCTGGTACCCGGCGTCCTTGGCCTGCTGTTCGCTGAGACCGAAACTCGCCACCTGAGGCTGGCAGTAGGTGGCCCGCGGGATCGTCGTGTAGTTGACCGGATCTGGATCCTCACCGGCGATCGTCTCGGCGGCAACCATGCCCATCGCCTCGGCCACATGGGCGAGCATCATCTTCGCGGTGCAATCGCCGATGGCGTAGATGCCCGGCACATTCGTGCTGCAGTCGTCGCCGATGGCAATGGCGCCGCGCTCGGTGAGCTCGACTCCGGTGTTCTCCAGTCCGTAGCCCTCGGTTCGCGGAGCAAAGCCCAGTGCTTGGAGCATCTTGTCGGCATGCAGCACCTGCTCTTCGCCGCCCTTGGCCGGGGTGACGGTGACATCGACCCCGTGGCCGTTGTCGACCACCGATTTCACCGCCGTGCTGGTCAGTAGCTTGACACCCAGTTTCTTGTAGGCGGACGTCAATTCCTTGGAGACATCGGCGTCCTCGTTGGGCACCATGCGGTCGAGGAATTCCACGATGGTCACATCGACGCCATAACTTGCCAGTACGAAGGAGAATTCGGTGCCGATGGCTCCGGACCCTCCGACGATTATCGAGGAGGGCAATTCTTCGGACAGGATCAACTCTTCATAGGTCAGCACATTGGCAGACTTCTTGGTTCCCGGCAGAAGTTTCACGGTGGCACCCACGGCGATGATGGCGTTGTCAAAGGAGACTTCCTGAGTGCTGCCGTCGTCGGCCTCCACCTGCAGCGTCTTCGCGTCCTTGAAAGCACCCCAGCCGTCGATCTCGGTGATCTTGTTCTTCTTCATCAGGTAATGGACGCCCTTGACCATTTTTTCGCTGACCTGACGGCTCCGTTTGAAAGCCTTTGCATAGTCATAACTGAATTCGCCGTTGATTCCGAAGAGATCGGCCTCCGTGTCAAGGGTGTGGACGATGTCCGCATTGCGCAGCAAGGACTTCGTGGGAATACAGCCAACATTGAGGCACACCCCGCCCCACCACTTCTTCTCCACCACTGCTGTCTTCAAACCGAGTTGCGCGGCCCTGATCGCGGCAACATAGCCGCCGGGCCCAGCTCCGAGAACAACGACGTCAAAGTGAGCGCTCATGGTGGTCACTGTAGAGGATGGGCCGGATTGGCATGCCGGTCCAGAAACTGCGTTATGCTCACCGTGGAAATACTGATGCGCTTGAAGTTTTTGGTGAGTTGCTCGGCAAATATCTCACAGATGAGATAATGTGTCCCCGTGACTCAAGACACCACACCTGCCAACATCGGCCGACTCATCAGAGATGCGCGCAAGCAGCGAGGGCTCACCCAGAACCAGCTCGCCGAAGAGCTGAGGACCAGCCAGAGCGCTGTTCACAGGATCGAATCGGGACACCAGAACCTCTCCCTCGAAACCATCAACAAGATCGCCAAGGTACTCGAATCACCGCTGATCGTGCCCGGCACCTCCAGCACCCTCAACTTCCGGATCGGTGGCGAGACCCACCTGCAGGGCTCCATCGAGACTCGTTCATCGAAGAACGCGGCCGTCGCCCTGCTGTGCGCCAGCCTGCTCAACAAGGGCCGCACCGTTCTCAAGGGCATCGCCCACATCGAGGAGGTGAACCGCCTGCTCGAAGTGCTCACCTCCATCGGCGTGGAGGTCAGCTGGTCGTTGGACGGCAAGGACCTCACCCTGCACCGCCCGAATGTGCTGAACCTGGACAACATGAATGTGGAGGCGGCCCGCCGTACGCGATCCATCCTGATGTTCATGGGCCCGCTCAGCCGATTCTTCCCCGAGTTCAAGCTGCCCTATGCAGGGGGCTGCAGTCTCGGCGAGCGCACGGTCCAGCCGCACATGCACGCACTCAACCATTTCGGTGTCACGGTTCAGGCCACCGAAGGGCACTACAACACCTGGGTCGGCCAGGTTCACAACGAATCGCGCCACATCGTGCTCACCGAGCGCGGCGACACCGTCACCGAGAACACGCTGATGGCCGCCGCGATCGCACCTGGCGAGACCGTCATCCGCAACGCTTCGCCCAACTACATGGTGCAGGACCTGTGCGCATACCTCATGAAGCTCGGTGTGACGATCCACGGAGTGGGCACCACCACACTGACCGTTCAGGGCCTTGCCGAGGCACCCAGCCTGGATGTCTCCTACGAGATCAGCGAAGACCCGATCGAGGCCATGAGCCTGATCACCGCAGCGGTGGTGACGAAGTCGGAGTTGACCATCACCCGCGCACCCATCGAATTCCTCGAGATCGAGCTCGCCATCCTCGGCGAGGAGATGGGCCTGGACTACACCCTCGGTGAGGAGTATCGATCGGGCAATGGGCTCACCAGACTGGTGGACATCACGGTGCATCCCAGCGAGCTGATCTCCCCCCCGGACAAGATCCATCCGATGCCCTTCCCCGGACTGAACATCGACAATCTGCCCTTCTTCGCCGTGCTGGCCGCGACCGCGCACGGTCAGACGATGATCCACGACTGGGTGTACGAGAACCGGGCGATCCATCTGCTAATGCTCAACCAGCTGGGGGCGTCCGTGCAGCTGCTCGATCCTCATCGGCTCATCGTCAACGGACCCACTGGCTGGCGTGGTCGCGACATGGTCTCTCCGCCCGCCCTGCGTCCCGCCGTCTGCCTGATGCTCGCAATGCTGGCAGCCAAGGGCCCCAGCGTGCTGCGCGATGTCTATGTGATCAATCGCGGCTACGAGGACCTGCCGACAAGGCTCAATGCCCTCGGTGCCGATGTGACGCCGTTCTACGAGTGAGCACTCGTCCCCCGTTGACCAGCCCGGTCAGGTCTGCAGCCATCGGCTGGTGAAGGTCTTGGTAGGGTCCACCAGCTCGTCCTGGGCCTGGACCAGGGCGAGCTCACGGCTGCCCATGGCGGCGGTGCACGACACAATCCCGTGCATCGCCCCAGCTGTGGCAGCAAGCGCCTCATCCAGCGGCGCTTCGCCCAGCAGCTGGGCCAGGAAAACGGCCGCGGTGAGATCGCCGGATCCGCTGAAGCTGCGGTCCTGCCGTGGGGTCTGCACATAGCAGACGCCTTCTGGTCCGGCGACAATCATGGCCACCGCCGAAGAGGGCACGTCTGCCCCTTCAACCGAGGTCACCAATACGGTGGAGGGGCCCAGCTCGCGCAGTTCTTGCGCGGCCTGCACGATCTCGGGCAGGCACCTCGTCCGGCGGCCGGTGAGGGTCTCCAGCTCGAAGAGATTCGGTGTCACCAGCTGAGCCCTGGGCACCAGTTCATCGCGGAAGAAATCGGGTGTGCCCGGCGCACAGTAGAAGCCGGTGGTTCTCTCCCCCATCACGGGGTCGCAGCAGATCAAGGTATCCGGCCTGCGCCGCTGCACCATGTCGAGTGCCGACAGCACGGCCTCGCCCATCGCTGGTGAGGAAAGATAGCCCGACAGCACGGCATTCACTCCGGACAGCACGCCCAGTTCGTCCAGACCTCTGACGAGGGCGAGGACCTGTTCCGGGCTGGCCTTCAGGCTACGGACAGTGGGATAGCCGTTGTGATTGGACAGGTTGACGGTCGGTACGGGCCACGCATCGACACCCATTCGCCGCAGCGCGAACACGGCGGCCGAGTTCCCGACGAAACCGTAGGACACCGACGATTCAATGGACAGAACTTGGGCCATCGCTGCATTGTGTCACCGGCTGGCACCCTGCTCGTCATCTCGGCACACTGGTCACCGTGCTCACCAGTCCACGACCCACATCTCGACGACCCGCCAGGAGCTTCGAGTACTTCGACCGGCCGTTCGCAGCAATGGCCCACCGAGGCGGTTGGGACGATGCCTCCAGAGCCCCGCTGGAGAACTCCCTCAAGGCCTTCCAATATGCGGTTGACGAGCTGGGTTACAGCTATCTGGAGACAGATGTGCATGCCACCAGCGACGGTGTTCTGGTGGCTCTGCACGACTCGGTTCTCGATCGGGTCACCGATCAGGCCGGAAGGGTCGCGGACCTTCCCTGGGCGCAGGTGCGCACGGCACGGATCGCCGGCACGGAGCCGGTGCCCACGATGAACGAGATCTTCGAGGCGCTGCCCGAGGCTCGTTTCAACATCGACATCAAGGAGGAGAATGCCATCGTCCCCCTCGTCGAGGCGATTCGACGGCATCATGCCCAGTCGAGGGTGTGTGTGGCGAGTTTCAGTCCCGCCCGCCTCTCGCGATTCCGTTCCAGAATGGGTCCCGATGTGGCGATCGCCGCGTCCATCGACGTGGTGGCTTGGTCGGCCTATGTACCCTTGCTTCCCGGGCTCCTCAACGCCGGAGTGCAGGCATTCCAGATCCCGATGAGTCAGAAGATCGGCCCGGTCCGCCTGCCGGTTCTCACTCGCCACCTGCTGTCGGTGGCGAAGAAACGCGACATGCGCATCCATGTGTGGACGATTGACGAGGAGACGCAGATGAACGAACTCATCGATTTTGGTGTGGACGGTATCGTTTCCAACCGCATCGACGTGCTCAAACAGATTTCCTCGGAACATGGCTTGTGGTGTTGAGGGAACAGATCGACCGGAATCGGATGTTGAGCAGAATGTGCGTTCTCGTGGGATGATCGCTTGAACCTCACGAGCGCTTCCCGGACTAGGAGTTGACATGGCAGATCGAGCATTACGCGGTATGGGTCTGGGGGCCAAGAGCTTCGAGGACGAGGAAGGTGTCGAGTTCGCGTCCCGGAAGGTTCTCGGCTTCGACTGTCCCAAGGGACATCACTTCGAGATGACTTTCTCGACCGAGGCGGAACTGCCCATGGAGTGGGAGTGCCCACGGTGCGGCTCGATGTCGGCCCGCAGTGACGGCACCAAGCCTCAGGACAAGAAGACGAAGCCACCGCGCACGCACTGGGACATGCTGCTTGAGCGCCGGTCGATCGCCGAGTTGCAGGAACTGCTCGCCGAGCGGCTGGAAGTCATCCGGAATGTCCCGCACTACTGAGTCCGCCCTCGCCTGAGGCACGACACGCACGATCCTCCGCGGAAGACATCGCGCCCCGCGCCCCCGCTGGGTCCGGGCGCGCTTGTGCCGAACTGGGGGTCCGCCGCGCGGTCTATTCGGTGGCGGGGCTCGTGTGCGTCAACGGGGCAGGACGGGCCAG
>NZ_JBDNTB010000037.1:0-28405 GCF_047719395.1 Propionibacterium sp. | reverse complement strand
CCCGACACGCCAGCCAGACTCAACCCCCCGCTACACCCCGGATCGCGAAGAGCCCGATCACGCTGATCACGAGTCCCGCGACAGATCCGATGATGTGACCGGTTGGCTCGCCGGCCAGAGTCATGCCGAGCGCCACGCCGAACGCCGCGCATACCGGGACGATCGCCCACAGCACCTTCAGGAGCCGCCACCACGCGAGGTAGTAGTGGGGCCCGATCAGCTGCAGCGGCCGATCGGTGTAACCCGCGGCGAGCGCATCCGGATCGCCGAGATCTGTGAGCACCTCACGCTCAGCCGTGGCGGTCTCCTCTCCCGCGGCCACGCGGGCGTCCACCTGGTCGGCGATCGAGGCGCCCAGCTCGCGTGCGACGTCGTTGCGCTGGCGTTGGGGAATCGTACGGATGACCGCGGCGATGTATCGGTTCGTCAGGGTGGCGTTCATCTCAGTCCTCCTCAGGAAGTGCGGCGATTGCCGCCGCGATGGCGTCGAACTCGTCGGTGAGTGTCTGCGCGAGCCGATGGCCGGCAGCCGAGGTGCGATAGAACTTCCGCGGTCTCGCCTCGTCGGTGTTCCATTCACTGGTCAGATAGCCTTGCTTCTCCAGCCGCCGCAGCAACGGATACAACGTGTTCGCATCAGTGTCGAACCCGCGGTCCTGCAACTGCTCGAGCAGGCCGTATCCATACCCAGGGTGCCCCAGCAACCACAGACAGGCCAGGACGACCGTGCCACGCCGTAGTTCCTGAAGATGTGTCTCCACGGCATCCTTGTCGCTCATGTCACACACTATACCGTGCGTTACACACTATCGTCTCCGGTACATTCTAAGACTTCAGACCGCCACTCCTCAGCAAGCTCAGGAAAAGTTGGAACGCCATGCGGGCAGCAAGAAGGGGCGAAGCTCACCGTCACCAGAGCAATAACTCAGCAACGAAGGTGGCCCTCGCCCCTTCTCGCCTGCCCCGCAAGATTCTCACCTGCACAGCGAAGTCTGACGCCTGCATCCAGATCGGCGCACGCACCCGACTCTCGTCATTGGCCAATTGATCAGGCCACTTGATCAGTCGGTGAAGCCGCCGCGATCGATCTTGATCTTGCCTTCCTTGATGACCAGCAGGATGTTGTCGTTGTCACCGACGAGATCGGCGTCCTGGCTGGGGTCTCCCTTGACGACGACCACGTCAGCGAGCTTGCCGGTCTCCAGGGTGCCGAGTACATCGTCCAGCTCGCAGAGCTCGGCCGATGTCTTGGTGCCAGCGGTGATGGCCTGCAGCGGGGTCATGCCGCCGAACCTGACGAGCAGGCCGACCTCGCCGAGGTTCGTGCCATGGTCGGGCACCAGGCCCGCATCGGTACCGGTGGCGATCTTGACGCCGGCCGCAACGGATGCCCGTATCGACTCCTGCGCGATCTTGTGCCACTTCTCGCTCTTGGCCCTGGCCTGCGGGGTCGCGGTGTCGGGCTTGAGGGTCTCCAACAGGGTGGGAACCAGGAACTGGCCGTTCTCGACCATCTTCTTGCGAAGCTCATCGGTCAGCGCGTAGCCGTGCTCGATGCTACGGGCGCCGCCGTTGACTGCCGCCTCGATTCCGGGCAGGCCGATGGCGTGCGCAGCCACTGGACGCCCACCGTAGTGCTGACCCTCCTCCACGATCGCCTCGACGAGTTCCTCACGGACACCGAGGTATTCGGGCTGATCATTGGGCGAGGTCACGCCGCCACTGGACGCGATCTTGATGACGTCGACGCCGGTGCGGCACAGTTTGCGAGCTTCGACACGAGCTTCGTCGACCGTGTCGACCAGCACGCCCCCGACCAGCCTGGTGCCGTCGACTCCGGCGACAATGTGGAAATCGGCGTGACCACCGGACTGGCTGAGCATCTTCTCTGCCACGAGAAGGCGGGGGCCTTCGATGAGCCCTGCCGCAATCGCCTCGCGGACACCGACATCCACACCCATCAGGTCACGCACGGTGGTGACGCCTGCCTCAAGAGTC
This sequence comes from Propionibacterium sp., assembly GCF_047719395.1. Lineage (NCBI taxonomy): Bacteria > Bacillati > Actinomycetota > Actinomycetes > Propionibacteriales > Propionibacteriaceae > Propionibacterium > Propionibacterium sp. Next base: position 26,407 of record NZ_JBDNTB010000037.1, on the reverse strand, counting down.
ACCTTGAGGCGTTCGATGAGCTGGAAGTAGCGGAATGACTCCGGGAGCACCGCGGTCATCAGCGGGGAGCCCTTGGTGCCCGGCAGATAGAGGTGCACATGGACATCGAAGAAACCGGGGCAGATTGAGTTGCCCTCAAGATCGATCGAGGTGGCGTCTTTGGTGGCCGGCGCGCCCGCGGAGGACCCGGCGTAGGAAATCTTGTCATCCTCAATCACGACTGTCGCGTCGGGGATGGGTGCGCCGCCGTTGCCGTCAATCAGGCGCGCATTGTGCAGGACAGTTGTCGTCATGAGATCTATATAAACATATTTGCATATTCAATCAATATGACGACTGCCTGGTGCTGGATGCCGGCTCGTCACAGCCGGTCGTTTCGGCCGACTGTGGCACGACCCCACGAAGAGCAAAACGCAGCAATTCAGCCCTCGGAGGAGACCCAGCGAGCGTCCGGGCAGCTCGACTCAGACCCACCATTTCCACCGAACCCTTGTGTTTCTCACTGCCGCTGGCGCCGAGAGCCTGACTGAAATCCTCCTGGCGCACACGATGCCCACCGAAACGGTGATATCGCTCGATCACCAGGGCAGCCACACCGTCAATGGTCTCAATGGTCTCGTTTTTCACTCGTAATCCGCCAGTGCCAGCTGACGCGGGATACGGGCCCCTATTCCTCGTCGAAGATCACGCTTCTCTTCTCTCCGCTCAGTTGTGGCTTGAGAATGTGCGGGGTGAGATATCCGCCAAGACCCTGTGCCCAGCCGACGGATGTTCCGCGTCGAGACTTGGAAAACCCTCAGAAGCTGTAAGACTTCGAACCATGGAACGTTCTGTATCCACCCATCTCGCCATCGATGTCACCAAGCCCGCAACCCTTGTTCTTGAGATCGCTGTCGCCCAGGACTATCTCGATGCTGGCGCAGCCACCGAGAATCTGTCGGTCGCAGGTGAAACTGGCCTCGTCGAGGCCACCGAACTCCTCACCCAGCACGGCACCAGAGTGCACGTGGTCAAGGCTCCCGCCGGTTCACTCACGATTGACTACTTCGCCACCATCAAGGGCCGTATCGATCCCGCACCCATCACCGAGTGGGATGTTCTGCGATACCTGCGTCCCTCGCGGTACTGCGAATCGGATGTACTCGCGCCCACTGCAGCCGCCGAGTTCGGGGAGGTGCCGCACGAGAAGCTGCTGGCTGCCGTCAGTTCGTGGGTCGGCACCCGGTTGTCATATGTACCCGGCTCGTCGCAGCCCACAGATGGCGCGATTGCCACCATGCTCTCCAGGCAGGGCGTCTGCCGTGACTACGCCCATCTCGTGGTGGCGCTGCTTCGGGGGCTCGACATCCCCGCGCGGGTGGTCGGGGTCTATGCACCGGGAATCAGCCCGATGGACTTCCACGCCGTGGCAGAGGCCTACATCAACGGCGGCTGGTATGTGGTGGATGCCACCACGCTCGGCCCGAGGCAGTCCTTCGTGAGAATGGCCACCGGCGACGATGCCGCCGACATCGCCTTCCTCTCCATCCATCAGGGCTTGGCGACTGTCACCGAACAGACCGTCACCGCGGTCGTCGACGAACTCCCCCAGGACGACATCACTCAGCCGGTTGCCATCGGCTGACCGATTGCCGCTCGGAGGAGTCGCATCCCTGCTCAACTGCTGCATTCATGGTGCTGATCCGAACTTCCGGATTGCACCGATGCCAACCGCCACGGCGCCACGGGAGCGTGCGGCAGCTCGCGCCCCAGGTGGCTGCCCCTCGAGGAACAGTCATTCGGGGCGGCGACCTGTCGTCGACCGCGCCACCGCGTCGAGGGTGAATGCGCCGCTCGGAGACCCCACCTTGCGTTCGAAGGCATCGCGCAGCACAGTGCGCGAGTCGTCGTCGAGGCGAAGGCAATAGGTGCCTGCGGGGCCAATACCGGTGAGGAATCCGGCCCGCATCTGACCTCGATGACCGTTGCGCCCGGGTGAAGGCCAACGGTATCGGCGAACACGGGCGCGAGGGCTCGCGAATATCTGCCCATGAACAGGTCATATGCGTCTCCGGTGCTGCGGAATCCGCGCGCACCCTCCACTTCTTCGACGTCCATGTCGCCTCCTTGCGATGTGGGCCATCTTTGCTTGCTACCCGCGGAAACCCGTAGAAACCAGAAGGGGGAACACAGTTGTGGATGCAATCCGTCTCGGAAGACTTCAAAAGCGGAAAGCTCAATAGGAGGACGGTTACGTGGCTTTCCACCACGGAGAATTGGGGGTTGCCCAGCGAGGTCTTGGGGCGATTTCCGCCCCGGGTGGGCCGTGGCAGGAAACCTCTCGGTGCCAGCAGTATCCCCGGTCTCGACTTCGCACCACTGAGCCTCACTTGGAGCCCCGTGATTCCATGGACCTACCCCACGGACAGGTGGTCACGGCAATGTCGCTGTGTCCGTCCTGGCCGCCCGCACGCAAGGAGCGCCTGCGATGACCAAGTATCTGATCTCATTCCCCAGCAGTGCGATGCTGCAATCGCCACAGGACCTGCAGGAAGCGTCTGACGCCACCCGCGCCATCGTGCGCGAAGCCAAGGAAGCCGGCATCTGGGTGTTCGGCGGTGCTCTCGACGAGACCGTCGTGCCAGCCATGGTTGACGCGAAAGGCGTCACCACCAAGGGCACATATCCCGAAACCCGCCACCTGGATGGCGGCTACTGCATCCTCGAGCTGCCGTCCTATGACGAGGCCGTCGCGTGGGCCGCCAAACTCGCCGCCGCCTGCCGATGCGCACAGGAGCTGCGGGCCTTTCACTACGATCCGGAAAGTTGACCTCGGCCCGGGAAGCGCGGAGCGGCGCCCAGCTCATCTACCCGGCAGTGGCATGGTCTTGAAGAAAGGCAGCACCTGTACACGCTTCCACGCCGGAGAGGCCCACGGGCCTCCCCCCGCAAACCCGTGCGGGCTCCTGGCGGTAGTCTTCACGTCTCCGTCCATCGCCACGCCGCACGTAGGCTTGAAAGAACGCCTTCAGAGGATCGCCCAACGACGGAGGATCTCATGCCCCAATACCTGTTCTCGGTCCATGCGACCGCAAAGGAGTACAACAGCTCGTCCAAATACGGCTCTTACGGTTCCGAGGAGGAGATGAGGCAGGCCATGGCCGACACCCAGGCCTTCAACAAGAGCCTCGAAGCCGATGATTATCTCATCTTCGCGGGCGGGCTGGAACCACCAGAAGCCGCCAAGACTGTCGATGGCCAGGGCACCGAAGCCGAGATCAGCGACGGACCGGTCATTGGTGGCGACATTCACCTCTCGGGTTTCTGGGTCATCTCTGCGCCCACTTCGGATGCGGCACTGAAACTCGCGGCGGAAGCGTCGAAGGCCTGCCGCTCAGCCGTCGAGGTCCGTCCGTTCAACGAATTCCGCAGCGACTGAACCAGCGGGCGACAGTCAGTCGCCCAGCGCCTCGAGCGCCTCCGCGCACGGCACGAAGAATGTGCACCCCAGGGTGGGTGTCGAGAAGTCGAGAATTCGGTCGTGCTTGCCGACGGGATCGCCGATGAACATGCGCTCCAGCATGCGTTCGGTCACCCACAGGTGCCGCGAGTACCCGATGAAATAGGTGCCAAAATTGTCGGTTCCTGGCGTCCCGAACGGCATGTTGTCGCGCAGGATGTCGTGCTCGCCCTCGTCGTCCTCGATGGTGGTGAGGGTCTTGTGCGCTTTCTGCCCCTCGACAGCGTCATCGAGTTCGAAGTTGTCGATCTTCCGACGCCCGATGATCGCCTCCTGCGCCTCGGTTGGCAGTGAATTCCATGCCTTCACATCGTGCAGATACTTCTGGACCACCACATAGCTGCCCCCGGCATGCTGCTGGTCCTCGTCTCCGACAACAGTGGATGCATCGACATCGGGTCCAACCGGATTTGCGGTGCCATCGACGAAACCGAGCAGATCACGGGCATCGAAATAGCGGAACCCGACTGTTTCATCGGAAACCTTCACCGCGTCACCGAGAACATCGAGCAGTTGGCGCTCGAATTCGAAGCACAGATCGTAACGCTCGGCACGGATGTGAAACAGCAGATCGCCCGGGGTGGCAATTGCGGTGTGCTTCTCGCCGTGGAATTCACGAAACGGGTGCAACTCTGCAGGAGCCGGAACCGACATGATCCTGTCCCACACTCGGCTGCCGACACCAACGGCCACCGCGAGTGTTGCGTGCAGGTCGCGGATGGCGACGTTCTTCGTCAGATCGGCGACAGAACCGAGGGCATCCTTGACTGCCTGGGTGGCCTCATCGGTGTCAACCATCGACAGAACCAGGAAGATGGATGACCTGGTGAGCGGCGCATCAACTCGCTGGGGTTGGATCGGTACGCGCTGCTGTCCGCTGGTGTCCACTTATCTGGTCCTCTCCGAGAATCGCTCTCAAGGAGCATATAAGTTGAGCGCGCCGCCAGCCCTCCAGGGAGGGGCAAACGGACTGAGGCTCCTGTCCATGTGCCCTTGCCAAGCCTTGGTGGCCAACCGGTCAGGTCGCGATGGCGCTCCTGGAAACGGACCGTAGAGCAGGGCTGAGCAGGTTCATCCCAGTCCGGGGAGCAATGACCGCGCAGCAGGTACGCGATCATCATGGAATATCCCGCTCCCAGAGGATGTGGCCACAACCCACATCACACGAATCGTGGCGTCCACGGCCGCAACACCCGGGGTCTCGTGCCAGAAAACCCCTCGACGGTGAATGACTCGGGGGTAGGACCTGACGGACGATCACTCACTGAGCCGACGATGTCGCTGCAGGCGGCCCCAACCATGTGCATCCACATGGTCGACATGCGCATCTGCCACGGCTTGGAGGGCTCGTTCGGCGGAAACGGCGTCAAGGTGCAATCCGATGGCGACCAGCTCACCCACCTCGGGCGGCTCGGCGAGCGCCATGATGTGGATCATCGGCCCCACCACGTTCACCAGGTAACCGCGCTCCCCCCTCGGCCCGCGCACCCTGACACGGCCCTTCATCCGGTAGGCGCCCTCCGGGGGTTCCTCGAGCAGATCCATCAGCGCTCCTGGAGCGACGGGCTCGCCCAGTTGCACCGAGGCGGATCGAGCATGCTCATGCCCCACATGGTCGTGCGCCTCCTCGCGCAGCGGCAGTCCTATCGGAAGTTCATCCTGGGGCTCATCTTTCGATGCCGTGTCGAACACCAACGCAGGATCAATCTGCCCATCCCGCGCCACGACGATCGGCGCACAGGGATTGCGCTCCCGTACGCGCCGGTGGATGCGCTCGACCATGGCCTCGCGCTCATCGGACGGCAACAGGTCGGTTTTGCCGATCACCACAAGGGTCGCCGCGGCATAGCGCAAGGGAGGTTCGGGCCAGGCGTCAACGGTGCGGAAGTGCTCCACCGCGTCGATCACCTCGATGACACCGCCGGGCCGGATGCGCTCGACGGCGCTGGACCGGATCAGCTTTGCCAGCACGGGTGGATTCGCAACACCACTGGCCTCCACGAGAATGGCATCAAGCCGCAGTGTGGGCTGAGAGAGTTTCTCCAGCGCCTCGTCGAGCCCGCCGCCGCTCGGCATGCAGCACAGGCACCCGCCGGAGATCGACACCGGCTTGTCGATCTGGCCAGTGACAAGGGCCGCGTCCACGTTGAGCACACCGAAGTCGTTCACCACGACACCGAGCCGGGCGCCGGGTGCCAGGAGCAGATGATTCAAGAGGCTGGTCTTGCCAGCACCGAGGTAGCCCGTGAGCGCGATCACCGGCACACGGTTGGCTGGCGTCATGCGGTGTGATCGCTTCTCAATGTCCTGCTGGCTCGGCACGAGCACTCCCCTGTCACGCTGCGAGATTCCTCATCGACCATTCTATTGAAAATTATTCTCATTAGAACTCCGGGGCTGTCCTCGGATGACCTGGATTCCCCTGTGGATGAGTCGCTGCTGGCCATCCTGGTGAAGGCTCTATCTGGTGTGAGCGCCATCACGTCGGGTCGGGGCGCAGATCCAGACAGGGCTGCGGATCCGGATAGCTGATCAATTCGATCGTGGATCCCCACGGCGTCTTCACGTAGACGAAACGGTTGCCCTCACCCGACTCGACCCCGGCGAGATCCCGTGGATCGGCGGTGCGGGAACCACCTGCTGCCTCAACCTTGGTGAGAGCCGCGTCGACGTCGTCGACATAGAACGCGATGTGCTGCCAGCCGATGTCGGAGGGGACAACCGGACCCCGCTGATCGGGCCCCTCATACTCGAACAGCTCGATGCCTGGGCCATTAGGAAGGCGGATCATACGGATGGCTCGTTGGGTCATCGCGACCGGAATGCCGAGCCGTTGCGCGGTCTCTGGGCCCTGTCGCGGCGGGTCAGATTTCTTCAGCGTGTCGTAGAGCACCTCGGCATCCAGGGCATCGACGAGGAATGCGGTGGCCTGCTCGATGTCGGGAACGGTGAGCCCGATGTGATCGATGCCGTGCAGACCTGGCCTGGTCGACTGTGAGGAGGACTGCGCGTCCTGCCGGCTCCCAGGGTCTGTGGGCATGTCATTCCCCCTTCGCTGACTTGTTCCATCGTTGCTCGGGTGAGCTCAGAGGCAAACGCTCATGCCCCTGAAGACGTCAATGACGAAGACCTCAAGTCGTCTGCCTTCAGAAGCCAACCGATCCGATCTGAAGCCACGAGCGGATTTCCCAAGGCACTCGTTGCCGGAGAGGTCTTCGAGGCCCCCGGGCTCCTCCCCCCCATGGTCCGAGACTTGACGAAGACATCCCATGGGGACGAGGCCGACATCCTGGGATGAGAAAACCTTGCCCTCAGCTGACTGGCTGGGGACGATCACACAGGCCGGCACGACCATCACGCTGTGTACGCTGGATTGTCTCGAGGGAACCAGCCCGTCGGTCAGCTGCTCGTCACGAGGACGGTCGGCCGCGGTCGATCGACTGGTCCAGTTGCAATGACTTGTTCAACACCCAGGTGTGCCATCGACCCTCACGCAGGAGAACACCATGAGCCTCATGCATCTCAATCCCGCCGGCCTCCACTCGAACCCGGCATTCTCCCAGGGCGTGCTCATCACGGGCGGTCAGCTACTCGTCATCGGAGGCCAACAGGGAACCGACAGCCAGGGAGAACTGGTCTCCGACGATCTCGGTGGGCAGACCAAACAGGCTCTGCGCAATGTGCTGACTGTGCTCGCCGAAGTTCACGCCGATGCCCGCAACGTCGCGAGGCTGGGCATCTACCTGGCGGCCGGGGCAGATGCCGACAGCGGATACGCCTCGGCTTTCGAGGTGTGGGGCGCCAACCCGACGGCGATCACTGTGCTCCAGGTGCCCTCCTTCGCACGGCCCGGTGTACTCGTGGAGATCGAGGCTCTGGCCGTGGTCCCCGGGAGTGCGACGTGAGCGCGAGTCGTGCAGAGGGACTTGTCAGGGCGAGCAGGGGCGCCGTGCACCAAGGGGATCCCTAGCCGATGGCCAGCAATCCCCATCCCACCAGCAGAGTTGCCAATGGCGGCACGATGGATGCATACATCACCTGCACCCAGGTGTGGGCATCGATGGTCACTCGCCCCACCGCGATGACTGGGACAAGTATGAACAGCGGCGCGAAGGACCAGCCCCCTACGACGACGAGTGCAGCCACCATGATGGCCAGCAGGCCTGCATGGGCGGAGACCTTTGTCCACATCGTGCCCACCGCCAGAGCCGCGAGACCTGCGGTCATGGCGAGCTGGGCCACGATCAGGTTCCGCGGCGCCTGCATCAACAGATAGAACAGCGCAGCCCCGATCTCCATAGCGATGAGGACGCTGAGCAGGGCTACTCGCTGACCCCGGCTGGGAACATCGATGTTCTCAATGACACCGCAGGCCTTCAGGATGAAGGCGAGCATGCCGGGCGGTACAACACCTGCCAACACGCTGACAATGGACCAGTACCAACCACCTGTCACCCAGCCCACGCAGAACAGGCCGGCCAACACGCTGACGCCGGGATGGAAGACGCGCGACACCGCGTTCCCAAACACTGATGCAGCCGTGCGCGTTGCCACATCTCCTCCAGTTCGACATTCTGGACGATCGGCGGCTCGTCGGTACAACCGATCGATTGAACCTTCTGCCGCGCGCTCGCTGAGCTACCCGGACAGAAAAGTCCGCTGACCAAGACTGGTGCGAGCATATCCCGGCAAGTCCGGCCCCCTCAGGTGAATGGCGGGCACGCAGCGACTCCTCAACCTGCTGTCATGTCCTGCTGCCAGTCCAGGGAACGACATCGACGGACGACCAACTGGCCACCACGGGCATCGTCGCACTGTGCCTCGAGCCGGGTGGAGGAGCTGCCGCGCGTGGAGCGACCGAGTGACCACGCACCGGCTGTGCCGATGACGGCTCCGCAGGGCAGGAATTATCTACGACTGCCGAACAGCATTCAGCGAAGACGGGCCCAATGATCGAGTCCGAGGTCACACTCCTTTTCGGGTCCGTCCATTGGTGAGCCGGGATCATCGGAGCTTGTGTGGCTATCATGCAATTCATCCAAGTCATGTGGTCGTCGAGGCCTTTTGGCGATACGAGAATGGAGTTGGGCGAGTGAAGATCATCATCATCGGTGCCGGAATTGGTGGTGCAAGTGCGGGCATCGCCCTTAAACGTCTCGGCCACGAGGTCGTCATTTATGACCGGATGCACGAAAACAAGCCGGTTGGCGCTGCACTCTCCCTGTGGTCGAATGGCGTTAAAATTCTCAACTGGCTCGGCCTCGGCGACGAGATTGCGAAGCTCGGCGGACGCATGGACCAGATGGCCTATTATGACGGCCATACCGGTGACACGATGTGTCAATTCAGCCTCGCGCCGGTCACCGAACAAACGGGACAACGTCCATATCCGATAGCTCGAGCCGAACTCCAATCACTGCTGATGGAAAAATTCGGCACAGATGCGATCCATCTCAACAGCAAGGTCGTCGACATTTCCGACGACGGCGAAAAGGTAACAGTGACGCTGGCTGATGGTCGTACCGACACCGCCGACATGATAATCGGTGCCGACGGCGCCCGTTCAATCACTCGCGACTATGTAACCCCAAGTGATGTACCGCGTATTGAACGCCATTACACGGGATACACCAACTTCAATGGATTGGTTCCGGCCTCGGAGAAAATCGGGCCGCTCGATCAATGGACCACATATGTCGCCGAGGGCAAGCGCTGCGCTGTGATGCCGGTGGCAGGAAACCGCTTCTACTTTTTTGTCGACGTTCCACAACCGGCTGGTCTGCCCTATGACAAGTCGGAGGGTGTCGCCCCGCTTGAGGAGGCCTTTGGCCAATGGGGCGCCCCCGGTGTCCGGGCACTGCTGGATTCCATCGACCCGGACGTGTCCTTCAACCGAGTCGAAATTTGGGACATCGACCCATTCCACACCTGGGTCAAGGGACGCGTCGCTGTTCTCGGCGATGCCGGGCACAACACGGCACCCGATATCGGACAGGGAGCCTGCTCAGCGCTTGAGGACACTTTCGCGCTGGCCATCACGATCGCCAGCACCACTGTGAGCGTCGAGGATTCGCTGCTGCGGTACCAGAAAATCCGCACCGCGCGCGCCGGGGATCTCGTGCTCCGGGCTCGTAGCCGCTACAACGAGACCCATGCATTTGATCCCGAGGTGACAGAGAACTGGTACGCGGGGCTGCGGCACGAGGATGGCACGAACATCATTCGTGGCATCGTCGGGAACATCATCGACAGCCCGATCAATCTCGGCGCCGGGGTTCTGCCTGCATAGCGGTATTTCTTGCCACAAGGGCCTCATCCCCCTTGATGTCCTGTCGTCTCGGATCAGCCGCATGTGCGTCTGAGAGTCCCATGGAAAATGGCACTGGTGACGGTGGTGATTCACTGGTGCCATTTTCCTGACCTGCCCATATGAACCACCGGTCAGAAAAACGCTCACGGAGCCGACAGATCCGGACCCCCACCACGCCATGGGACTGCCCCTGTCCATGGCTCTGAAACTCTCAGGCCTTGAGACATGAAGGTCGCCGTGTCCTGAACACTGCGCCCATTGCCGCAACGGTGATCTCCGGGTTCCAGTTCCCTGCGCGATGCCCGTACCGCACTCGGTCTCAAGAGCTCTCAACGCTCCTTGTGGAAGGCGAATCAGTGTGGCGTGGACGACATTCTGGGGTCTCTGCCGGACACAGAAGACCTGGCTTTGCTGCCACGATTTCGCGGCAGCAAAGCCAGGTCCATGGTGGGCACCATCCACTCACAATGAAGAGTCAGGTGCAGCACTCCAGCACCGAAGGTTCTAGCCCCTCGCACCCGAATTTTCAGACGAGACGACGGCTTCCGGAGCAGGACCGCGCACCGCGTCATAGGCAGGCAGCTCCGAATCATCCTCATGAGACTCGCGCAATGAATCCGAGTTCAGCAAGAGATTCAAGAGAATTGCCACGATGGCACCAGCCGAAATGCCCGAGTTGAAAATCAGGCCGAACCACTGGGGAAGCCGGGCATAGATGTTGGGCTCCATGGCCGGCAGCAGTGCAACGCCGACCGAAATGGCCACGATGAGAACGTTCTTGTTGTTGAACTTCACCTGGGCGAGAGTGCGGATACCGGACGCGGCAACCATTCCGAACAGCGCGATTCCCGCACCACCGAGCACAGCACTGGGCACGCCTTCAACAACCGCGGAAACCTTCGGAATGAGACCCAACACCACCAGGATTCCACCTGCACAGGTCACGACATATCGCGACTTCACACCAGTGAGAGACACCAGGCCGACATTCTGGGCGAATGCGCTGTACGGGAATGTGTTGAACATGCCGCCCAGGACAGTACCCAAACCGTCGGCACGAAGTCCATTCGCCAGCTGCTTACGCCCAACTGGACGACCGACGACCTCACCCACAGCAACCATGTCACCGGTGGTCTCGGTCATGATGACCAGGCCCACGATGAGCAGCGACAAAATCGAGGCGATATCGAAATGTGGGAGACCGAAATGGAAAGGCGTGACAACACGGAACCACGACGCGCCACCAACATTCGACCAATTGACCATGCCATGCACCGGAACTGCTGCAAGAGTGCCGACAATCAGACCGATCAGCACTGACACCCGCTGGAGTGCCGGTGGCGCGAATCGTTCGAGGAGAATGATGAACAACAATGTGCCAGCGCCATAGGCAATATTAATGGGCGGAGCACCATTTTCTGAATTGTTCACGATCCAGCCTGCCGGAATATCCATCAGCGACAGACCGATGATCAAAATCACAGTGCCCGTCACGATCGGCGGAAAGAAACGCAACAACTGCGAAAACACTGGCGCCAGCAAAATCATGAAGATGCCACACGCGATCACCGCACCGAAAATGGCGGTGATCCCGTGCTCCTTGCCGATGGCGATCATTGACGCCACCGCAGCGAAAGACACACCTTGCATGAGAGGCAGCCGCACGCCGAACTTCCAGAACCCCACGGACTGGATGATCGATGCAATTCCCGCCACGAACAGATCAGCACTGATCAAAAAGGCCAGATCAGTCGCCGAATAGCCAAGTGCACCACCCACGATGAGCGGAACGGCAACGGCGCCGGCATACATCGCCAACACATGCTGCAAACCCAGCGGGAAAAGTCGCGACAACGGGCGAGCCCTGTCGACTGGGTCAATATCGTCACCCGAAACACGCGAATTAATTACCGTTTCGGCCATTGGGACCTCTCTCACAAACGACCTGTCCGAACGAATCCCGACCGCCAACCGGCCAGGGACACAACGAGATGACGTTAAACCCGCTCAGAGGCAGCACAGCAATTCGTCTCAGCTGATTAACAAACGCTTTACATAATCGAAACATCCCATCGATCCCTGGAAATCGGGCCGACATTGTTCAGACAAAGACGCTGGTCCTCTGGCCACCTATCAGGCCCGACGTAGCATGGGGAGTCGTTTTCGGGCCAGTCTCGGGGGGTGATCGAGTGCGCGACATCATCGACGACGTCAGCGCCTGGGCGGCAGCGGGAACTTCCTTCGCGCTGGCAACCGTGACCCGCACCTGGAGCAGTTCACCCCGGCCGGTCGGAGCATCGATGGCCGTCAACGCCGCCGGACAGGTGCTCGGCAGCGTTTCGGGCGGGTGCGTCGAGGGCGCGGTATACGAGGTCTGTGAGCAGGTCCTCGCGAGTGGCCAGCCGCAGATCGTCCACTACGGGGTCAGCCACGAGTCCGCCTTCGCCGCCGGGCTCAGCTGCGGCGGCGACATCGAACTGTTCGTCCAGGCTGCCGATCAACCACTCATCTCGGTCATCTCGGACCTGGCCTCGGCGATCGCGGAGCATCGGCCGCTTGCCCTGGTCACTGCCGTGTCCGCGGCCCAGCCGACGCGCAGGATGCTGGTCGGGCCGGCCGGTACCGTCACCGGCACGCTGGGCAGCGCCGATCTCGACACGATCGCAATCGGCAGCGCCAGAACCACGGTGGACGACGGCCGCACCGGTCCCGTGGACGTTGTCACACCCGACAGCGCGAGGCACGAGCTCTTCATCCAACCCTTCTCAGAGCCGGCACTCATGCTGGTGTTCGGTGCCGTCGCCATCGGCGAGGCGGTGGCCCGCATCGGCCATTTCCTCGGCTATCGCGTGATCGTCTGCGACGCACGTCCGGTGTTCGCCACCCCGGCACGCTTTCCGGCTGCCGACGAAGTGGTAGCGATATGGCCGCACAAATTCTTCGACACCGTCAGGGTCGACCAGCGCACGGTGGTCTGCGACCTCACCCACGACGACAAGTTCGACATTCCGCTGCTCGTCAAGGCGCTGCGCAGCTCGGCGGGATATGTCGGCGCCCTGGGCAGCCGCCGCACGCATCAGCATCGGCTCGAGCTGCTGCGCGAGGCCGGCCTCACCGACGAAGAACTGGCACGGCTGCACTCCCCCATCGGCCTTGACCTGGGTGGCCGCTCACCGGAGGAGACGGCGATCTCGATCGCCGCCGAGATCGTCGCCAGCCGCCATCTGGCCACCGGCGCGTCGCTGTCCACCACTGATGCACCCATCCATGGCGAAACATCGACCGTCACCGTGCGCCCGACCCAGTCGAGTTGACCAGGCCAGTTGGTGCGCCAAAGGTCTGGCGAGCCACCGGAGGCACCCGAAGCCGGTCGAGCAGAAACCCACGGCACGGCAGCCCGAATCAAGACGATGACACCGCCGGAAGAGAGTCCAATGATCAGTGTCGAACAGCATCTGCAGCACATCCTGGGGACAGCCCCGCAGCTGAGCGCCACCAGTGTGCCGTTGCAGGCGGCCCAAGGCTGCGTGCTCGCCGAAGACGTCACCGCCCTGGTGCCGGTGCCGCCGTTCGACAACTCCAGCATGGATGGCTATGCCGTGCAGTCGGCCGATGTGGAGACCGCCACCACCCGGCATCCGGTGACGCTGAGTGTCCAGGCTGACCTGCCAGCCGGTACCGATGCCATGCCCGCCGTCCGGCCCGGTCATGCGGTGCGGATCATGACGGGCGCCCCGATCCCCGTGGGCGCCGATGCGGTCGTCCAGGTGGAGCACACCGACCAGCAGCCTGGCTGGAATCCCACCGCCCCGCACACAGTGCAGGTGTTCCAGCCCAGTGCACCGGGCACCTTCATCCGCCGGGCAGGCAGCGACGTCACGATCGAAACCCTCGTGCTGCCCGCCGGGCGGCTGCTCGGCCCACGCGACCTCGCAGCGGCTGCCTCGGTGGGACATGGCTCGTTGCCCGTGTACCCGGCGCCCCGCGTCGGCGTGCTGGTCACCGGCGAGGAGGTCGTCGCACCGGGCTCCCCGCTGGCTGCCGGTCAGATCCCAGATTCCAATGGGCCGATGCTCTGCGGTCTGGTACGCGCTCTCGGTGCCAGACCGCTCGATCTGGGACGCGTCGGCGACAACCGGGCTGCCTTCCGGGCCAGCCTCACGGCGGCCCTGGACGGAGTGGACGCAGTGGTGACCGTGGGCGGCATCAGCGCCGGGGCCTTCGACGTGGTGAAGGCTTCGCTGGCCGGGGATCCCGGCACCGGATCCGGTGGCATCACATTTGGCAAGGTGGCGATGCAACCCGGCATGCCGCAGGGTTTCGGAGTCCTGACGGCTCCCGACGGCCACCGGGTCGCGGTGCTGTGTCTGCCAGGGAACCCGGTGAGCGCCTATGTCAGCGCGATCGTGTTCCTGCGGCCCATGCTGGCCGTGATCAGTCACCGGGAATCGCTCGACGAGGCCGCCCAAACCAGCTCCGCGTTGCCACAGGCCATCGCCGACGCATCGTGGCATTGCCCCGCGAATCGTCGTCAGTACATTCCCGTACTCGTGCGGGAGACCGATGGCCTGCCGCACGTCAGGCCCGTCACCGCTGGCGGTTCCGCATCGCACCTGGTGGCATCGCTCGCCTCCGGCCAGGCGCTCGCGGTGGTCGGGGCGGAGCGCGATGCCGTCGAAGCCGGGGACCTCGTGCACCTCCTGGAACTGCCTGCCGGGGCGTGAGGCACGACCCCCGTCGATCCGGATGACGCCAGGCCCCACCCGGATCGGGCGAGTGCTGCATGCCGGGTGGTTAGCCTTGTTCGCCATGGGCTCTGCAACACCACATGCAGGAGAGAATCAAGCCGGCGCCGCCCCGTTCCGCGCAAGAGTCATCACCGTGTCCGACCGGTGCTCCCGGAAAGAGGCCGAGGACGTCTCGGGCCCTCTGGCAGCGGATTTGCTGACCGAGTTCGGTGTGACCTCGGATGTCGTGGTCGTGCCTGATGGTGCCGAATCGGTGCGCGAGGCCATCGGTGCCGCCGCACGCGATGGCGTCCAGATCGTGTTCACCACCGGCGGTACCGGTCTGTCGCCCCGTGACCAGACTCCTGAAGCCACCGAGCCACTGCTGACGATGCGCATTGACGGCCTGGCCGAGGCCATCCGGCGGCGAGGATCGGCGCATGTGCCGGCCGCCGTGCTCAGCCGGGGCATGGCTGGCGTGATCGGAACCGGAGATTCGGCCGTGCTGGTCGTGAACGCACCAGGATCGCCCGGCGGCGTGCGAGATGCGGTGGCTGTGCTGGGCCCGCTCGTCTCACATGTACTCGAGCAGCTCGCAGGACAGGACCACCAGCATCAGGCGTAGTCGCCGCCGCCCCAGGGGACTGGGGACCACGTTCTCCAGCCACCAGATCTCATGATGAGTCACGCCATAATCTCAGCAAAGAACCTGATAGAATGCCCAAAGTATGAATGAAGTCAGCAACAGTATCGGCCGAGAAATGCGGCTGATATTTTGAGTGGGCACTGACCGCAGGGAAGCGATCCGTCACGCGGAACAGTGGCCGCGACGTGCCACCGCCGGCAGTGATGCGGCTGGCGTCCAGAACCTTCGTACAGATAAGGACCCCCATGGGCGACTTGATGCGACCAATGTCTTTCGGCTCCCTGATGAGCTGGGCGATGGCCGAACTGGCCCAGGAGGGGTCGATCTTCGGCATCAAGAGGCAGCACTTCTGGCGGCCCGGCACGCCGCGAACCATCCAGGACAGCTTCGGCGACACACTGGCCGCACCAGTCGGTCCAGCTGCAGGCCCGCAGACCCAAATGGCCCAGAATCTGCTGGTCGCCTACCTGGCGGGCGGTCGCTTCATGGAGCTGAAGACCGTGCAGAAGATGGACGGCGAGCAGATCCGCACCGCCGTCGCCAAGCCCTGCATCGATGCCCTGGACGAGTGCTACAACTGCGAGTGGAGCACCGAGCTGACCGTGCAGGAGGCCTTCGACGAGTACATCAAGGCCTACTTCGCCATCGCCGTGTTCGGCATCGAACTCGGCCTGGGCAGCGTCGCCGATGTCGCCTTCAACATGTCGGTCGGCTACGACCTCGAGGGCATCAAGCTGCCCAAGATCGACGACTACATCGAGGGCTCCAAGGATGCATCCGGCACGCCGGTGTACCAGGCCTGCAAGGCCTGGGTCGAGGAGCACCTTCCCCAGTTCGAGAACTTCCAGCGCAGCGATCTGGACGCCATCGACCCGAGACTGAGCAATTCCGTCACCTTGTCGACGCTGCATGGTTGCCCGGCATCCGAGATTGAGCGCATCGCCGACCACCTGCTCACCGAGAAGCACCTCAACACCTTCGTGAAGTGCAATCCGACGATGCTCGGCCATGACTTCACCCGCCAGGCACTCGATCAGCTCGGCTACGACTACATCGTCTTCGACGACCATCACTTCAACGAAGACCTGCAGTACGACGACGCCGTGGCCATGTTCCAGCGCCTGCAGGCCACCGCCGAGCAGCTCGGCCTGAACTTCGGCGTCAAGCTCACCAACACGATGCCCGTCGACGTCACCGGCGACAATCTGCCGGCCGACGAGATGTACATGTCCGGGCGCAGCCTGCTGCCCCTGTCGATGGCGCTGGCCGCCAAGCTCAGCAAGGCCTTCGACGGGCGGTTGCCGATCAGCTACTCCGGCGGCATCGACGCCTTCAGCATCACGCAGGTGCTCGCCACCGGCATCCAGCCTGTGACTGTGGCCACCACACTGCTCAAGCCCGGCGGCGCCAATCGTTTCAACCAGCTTGCCAGCCTCGCCCAGCAGTCGATGAGCGACTTCCACGGCATCGATGTCGCGCTGCTCACCCGGACAGTGGACGACATCTTCGCCGATCCGCGCTCCCACAAGCGCTTCCGCGAGAAGATCGGCAGCCGCAAGACGGCCTCTGCCCTGCCGTTCACCGACTGTTTCAAGGCGCCGTGCGAGGACGGCGGCTGCCCGATCCACCAGCAGATCCCCGAGTATCTGGCGCTGACTGCCGACGGCAGATTCGACGAGGCCTTCGACGCGATCGCCCTCGACAACACCGCGCCGACCATCCTCGGCGTGCTGTGCGCCCAGCCCTGCCGCACGCACTGCACCCGGCTCGACTACGACTCGTCCATCGACATCCGGGGTGTCAAGCTGGTTGCCAGTGACAATGCCCAGGACGCCTACCTGGATCGTCAACGGGTGCCAGCGCTTTGCACCGGGGCCACCGTGGGCATCGTCGGGGCCGGCCCGGCCGGCATTGCCGCCGCGATATTCCTGCGCCGCAACGGCATGGGCGTCGAGGTCTACGAGAAGCGCGACGACCCCTATGGCGTCGTGCAGTACATCATTCCGAAATTCCGGATCAGCCGGGAGCAGATCCAGCGGGACTACCAGCTGGCAGTGAGACTCGGCGTCGTCTTCCACTTCCATACCGACCCCGGCTATGACGTCGATGCGCTGCGCGAGAAGCACTCCGCGGTGATCGTGGCCACCGGGGCGTGGGGGCAGGCACGCAAGCCGGTCAGCGAGGGTCAGGACAAGATTCTCGATGCCTTCGACTTCCTGTGGGCCTTCAACAACGAGCAGGCACCGCAGCTGGGCAGGAGAGTGGCCGTGATCGGGGCGGGCGACGTCGCGATGGACTGCGTGCGCGCCGCTGCCGGGCTGCCAGGCGTCGAGGATGCGGCGGTGGTCTACCGCCGCAATGAGGCGAACATGCCCGCCACCCAGCATGAGGTCGACATCGTGCGCGAAGCCGGGCTGACCATTCATCAGATGCTGGCACCGGTCAGCTACGACGGCGTCACCCTCCGTTGCGAGAGGAACAGGCTCGGCGCTCCCGATGCCAGCGGCCGACGTTCGGTGACCGGCACCGGTGAATTCGTCGAGATGGCCTTCGACACCGTGATCGGTGCCACGGGCGCCACCATCGAAACCGGCCCCTACAAGGCCAATGGCCTGGAGATGGACGAGCGCGGCCGGCTGGTGCTCGACGCCGACTTCCAGTCGAACAAGCCCGGTGTGTACGTGATCGGCGACGGTCGTGTGGGCCCGGCCACCATCGTCCAGGCGATCGCCGACGCGAAGGTGACCGCCCGGGCAATCCTGGGCTCGCAAGGCATCGCCGCCGACTACGACGGCCCGCACCCCACCGTGCACCAGGCCCCTGCGCCGATCTACGCGAAGCGCGGGCTGCTCGTCGACCGCCTCAACGGCGCCGCCGAGGGCAGCCGTTGCCTGGCCTGCCAGGACATCTGCGAGGTCTGCACCGAGGTGTGCCCCAACCGTGCCAATGTCGCCATCACGGTGCCCGGCTTCGCCGATCCGCGCCAGATCGTCCACATCGACGGGCTGTGCAATGAGTGCGGTGACTGCGGCACCTTCTGTCCTCATGCCGGGCGGCCCTATCTCGACAAGCCGACGATCTTCTGGACCGAGGAGGACTTCACGCTGTCGAGCAATGCCGGCTGGCTGGAAATCGCGCCGCACAAGTACCTCGTGCGCACACTCGACGGGCACGTCTTTGAGGATGACGGTGGGGATCACAGCACACTGCCCCCCGACATGGCCCGGCTGCTCGCCGAGATCGAGCTCCACCACCCCCACCTGCTGGCACCGGCCCACGCGTGAAGGAGGACGACATGATCATCGGAAACGGACGACTGTTCACCAACGACCCCCAGAATCTGTTCTTCGAGAACGGCGCTGTACTGGTCGAGGGGGATGAGATCAAAGCGGTCGGCGACACCTCTGGGCTGAAGGCGGCGCACCCCGACGAGAAGTTCTTCGATGTCGAGGGCAGGGTCATCATGCCCGGCCTCATCAATGCCCACACGCACGCCTACTCCGCCTACGCCAGGGGCTGCGCCCCGGCTGCCCCGCAGCGCAACTTCATGGAACTGCTGGAGAATCTGTGGTGGCGCCTCGACCGGCTGCTGACCCTGGAGGACGTGGAGCTCAACGCCTACACGACCTTCAAGGAGTCGATCCGCAACGGCGTCACCACGGTGATCGACCACCACTCGAGTCCCAATGCCGTGGCAGGGTCGCTGGACACGATCGCGCAGGCCGCCAGGACCATCGGCATCCGCGCGTCACTGTGCTACGAGGCCAGCGACCGCGACGGCGCCGACATCTTCGCCGAGCAGATCGCCGAGAACGTGGCATTCATGGCCAAGGCCAATACGGGCGACCAGGACATGGTGCACGGCCTGTTCGGACTGCACGCCTCGTTCACGCTCTCGCAGGATTCCCTGGAACGCTGCGCGACAGCCGCCGAAAATGTCAACGGTGGTTTCCACGTGCACGTCGCCGAGGGGGGCATCGACGAGATCGACTCGCAGACACGCTACGGCAAGCCGATCGTGGACCGGTTCGCCGAGCTCGGCATGCTGGGGCCGCAGTCCATCGCTGTGCACTGCATTCATGCCGACCTGCACGAAGCCGAGCAGCTGATGGTCTCCGACACCAATGTGGTGCACAACCCGCAGTCGAACATGGGCAATGCGGTGGGGGCTGCGCCCGTGGCCGACTGGCTGCATCGTGGAATCCGGATCGGTCTCGGCACCGACGCCTACACCGCCGACATGCTCACCAGCATGCAGGTGGCGAAGGTACTTGCCAGCCACACCACGGCCGACCCCACCGTGGGCTTCGGGCAGAGCATCCAGATGCTGTTCGAGAACAACCCGCTGATCTGCGCGAACTTCTTCGCCAAGGGTCTGGGCCGGATCAAGCCCGGCTATCACTCCGACCTGATCACGCTGAATTACCACCCCTACACGCCGCTCAACGCCGAGACGATCTTTGGTCACCTGCTGTTCGGCATGAACGGCGCGATGGTGAACGACACCATGATCAATGGGCAGTGGGTGATGCGCGATCGCGAGCTCACCACCATCGACGAGGCCGCGATCGACGCCCACTCCGCCGAACGCGCCTCCACGGCCATCTGGCCGAACATGTGAGGGGGGAGCTGACATGACACTGTTCATCGGCGGCACCATCGTGAATGCGACCGGTTCGCAGCAGGCCGTCCTCCGCACCGACGGCGAGCACGTCCTGGAGGTGGGCGATCTGGAGGCCGCCCCCGGTGAGCAGGTGGTGGACTGCACCGGTTGCCTGCTGCTGCCCGGCGGCATCGACTCGCACACCCATCTGCAGCTGGAATCCATGGGCACGGTGACGGCGGATGACTTCTTCAGCGGCACACGCTCCATGCTGACCGGTGGCACCACCACCACGATCGACTTCGCCACCCAGTTCCACGGCGAAACACCACTCCAGGGCCTGGCCCACTGGCATGCCAAGGCCGATGGTCATGCCGTCGGTGACTACGCCTTTCACATGGCCTTCACCGAGTGGCAGCCGGAGTTCGCCGATCAGCTCGCCGAAGTGGTGGCCCAGGGCGTCAGCTCGTTCAAGATGTACATGGCCTACCGCGACACCATGATGGTCGACGACGACCAGATCTACACGGCACTGAAGCGCACCACCGCGCTGGGCTGCACGGTCGGCTTCCACTGCGAGAACGGCTACCTGATCGACGCCAGGGTCAGCGAAGAACTCGCGGCTGGGCACACCGCTTCCTACTTCCACCAACGGACAAGGCCGGCGGAGTTCGAGCGGGAAGCCGTCAACCGGCTCGGCGTCATCGCCGAAACCGCCGGTGCACCCGTCTACGCGGTGCACCTGAGCACGGCCGGCGGGCTGGCCGAGATCGAGGCCGCCCGTGAGCGGGGCGTGCGATACGCTGCTGAGACCTGCCCCCAGTACCTGATGCTGGACGACACCGCGTATGGTCCCGAGCCCGCAAACGGCGTCGCATTGCCGGCCGATGAGCGCACGGCGCGCAAGGTGGTCATGAGCCCCCCTCTGCGCGACCGTTCCAACCAGGAACCGCTGTGGCAAGGACTGGCCGATGGTGGGATCCAGTTCATCGGTACCGATCACTGCTCCTTCACCATCGACGAGCAGAAGGCCACCTCCACCGACTTCACACAGGTGCCCAACGGCGCACCTGGCCTTGAGCTGCGCCTGCCGCTCATGTTCAGCGAAGGAGTCGCCAAGCAGCGGCTCACACCGGAGCGCTTCGTGGCCGTCACCAGCACCAATGCCGCACGCTACTTCGGCCTGTACCCGCGCAAGGGGATTCTGCAGCCGGGCAGCGACGCCGACGTCGTAGTCCTCGACCCCAGGACGACATGGATGGTCCACCACGAGGCGCTGCATGACGGCTGCGACTACACGCCCTTTGAGGGGATGCCTGTGCAGGGCAAGGTGCGCGAGGTCTTCCTGCGAGGACGGCAGGTGGTGGCCGACGGCGAACCCGTCGACGATCTGCCTGCGGGCACATTCGTGCCCTGTGGCCGTCCCGAGCTGGACGTGCGGTGACCGCGCGCACCGTCGGCACCCGACTCAACGATCAGTTCAGCACCACGAGGTGAGGAAACCATGACAACCGGGATTGATGGGCAGCAACAGGCGGCTGCTGAGAGCCAGACCGTCACAGTGAACGTCAATGGTCGCGACTACGACGTGGATGGCAGCAGACCACTGCTGCATGCGCTGCGCACCCGGATCGGCGCTCTCTCGGTGAAGCAGGGCTGCGACACCGGCAGTTGCGGCGCCTGCACCGTCATCATCGACGGCAAGGCCACCAAGACCTGCTCGAGACCGGCCAAGGCCTTCGCCGGCAAGAAGATCGTCACCACCGAGGGCCTGACTGATCGGGAGAAGGCCATCTACTGCTACGCCTTCGGCCAGGCCGGTGCCGTGCAGTGCGGCTTCTGCACACCGGGCCTGGTGATGGCGACCAAGGCACTGCTCGACAAGAACCCTGCTCCCACCCAGCAGGAGATCATCAAGGCGATCCAGTTCAACATCTGCCGCTGCACCGGTTACCAGATGGTCGAGAAGGCCATCGCGACAGCCGCCCCCCTCGCCGCTGACGACTCACTGCCGATCCCGGAACGCTCTGATGAGCGCTGGACGGTGGGCGACGACTCCATCCGGCCCGACTCGGACGAGAAGGTGCTGGGCACCGGCAAGTTCGCCGACGATGTCTCCCTTCCCGGCATGGTCTACGCGAAGGCGCTGCGCTCCCCCAGCCCTCGCGGCCTGGTGCGGGGAATCGACCTGACCAGGGCCAGGGCACACCCGAACTGCCTGGAGATCCTGCTCGCCGAGGACGTGCCGAACAACATCCACGGCCACATCACCCCCGACTGGGATGTGCTCATCCCGGTGGGCCACGAGACTCGCTACGTGGGCGACGCGATCGCGCTGGTGGCCAGTGACGACCAGGACAAGCTGGACGAGATCCTCGACCTGATCGACCTGGACTACGAGGAACTGGAACCGGTCACCTCCCCGCAGCAGGCACTGCTGCCCGATGCCCCGCTGATCCACGAGAACGGGAATGTCTACGACATCGAGCATGTCAACCGCGGCAATGCCGACCAGGCCATCCGGGAGGCCGCGCACAGCGTCACCAAGAAATTCCACACGCCCTACCAGGAGCACGGCTTCATGGAGCCGGAGTGCGCCGTCGCCGAGCCGACCGCCGATGGTGGCCTGCAGATGTACACCAGCTCCCAGTCGGTGTTCGACGAGCAGCGCGAGGTCAGCCGGATGCTCAAGCTGCCCCCCGAGAAGGTCCGCTCGATGGCCACCCTGGTCGGTGGCGGATTCGGGGGCAAGGAGGATATGTCCGTCCAGCACCATGCGGCGCTGATGGCCTGGAAACTCCAGAAACCGGTGAAGGTGAAGTTCAACCGCACCGAGAGCCTCAACTACCACGTGAAGCGCCATCCGATGGACATCGAATTCACGGTGGCCTGCGACGAGAACGCCAGGATCACCGCCATCAAGGTGGTCATCCTGGCCGACTCGGGCGCCTATGCCTCCTTGTCAGGGCCTGTCCTGCAGCGTTCCTGCACTCATGCCGGCGGGCCCTACATCACCGACAACTTCGAAGTGCTGGGGCTGGCGCTCTACACGAACAACTGCGTCACCGGCGCCTTCCGCGGCTTCGGTGCCCTGCAGAGCCAGACCTGCTTGGAGACCTGCACCAACATACTGGCCGAGGAGATCGGCATGGACGCCTGGGAGTTCAAGTACAAGAACGTGGTGCGCCCCGGCGACTGCCTGCCGAACGGCCAGATCGCCGACGAGTCGACCGGCATGGTCGAGTGCCTGGACGCCATCAAACCGATCTACGACGCCCACCCCGGCGGCGGGCTGGCAGTGGCGTTCAAGAACACCGGAGTCGGCGTCGGCTTGACCGACACCGGCCGCTGCACGCTCTCGGTCGAGGACGGCCGGGTGCACATCCGCACCTCGGCATCGTGCATGGGCCAGGGCGTCGCGCAGGTCGTCGAGCACATGCTGATGCAGACCGTCGATCTTCGGCCCAGCCAGGTGGTCTACGAGCTGCCCGACACAGCGCGCACGCCCGATTCAGGAACCAGCACAGGATCCCGCCAGACGCTGTTCACCGGCGAGGCCACCCGGCAGGCTGCCGTCAAGCTGAATGATGCGCTGCAGGAAGCCGGTGGCGATCTGCAGGCGCTGGAGGGCAGGGAATTCTTCGCCGAGTTCAGCCCGGAGACCGACCCGGTGTCCACCACCAAGAAGCATCCCTACAGCCATGTCGGCTATGGCTACGGCCTTCAATACGTCACGCTGAACGAGGCCGGCAAGGTGGATCATGTCTGGGCGATCTACGACGTCGGCACCGTCGTCAACCAGCAGGCCGCCACCGGCCAGATCGAGGGCGGCGTGGTGATGGGCCTGGGCTACGGCCTGACCGAGGACTTCGTCGTCGAGGGCGGCTACCCCAAGACGCGTTTCAGCAAGATCGGCCTGCTGCGCGCCGACCAGGTGCCGCCGATCGATGTCACCTTCGTCACCGGCCCCGGAACTCTGGAATATGCCTATGGCGCCAAGGGCATGGGCGAGATCTGCCTCATCCCGACGGCTGCCGCCTGCAATGCCGCCTACCACTACCGCGGCGACCCCTGGCGCACCAGTTTCCCGATGAAGGGCACGCCCTACAAGAAATAGCGCGTCGCCCACAAGGGAAAACTGGACAACCACCCGGCTGGGCAGCGGCCCGGATCGTTGCCCGGCCGGGTGGATCTCACTTCCTGCTGTGCCTCACATCGCTGTGCTGATGTGGGAAGGCAGGGGCTTGCAACCCACCACACGCTCGAAATTGACCGGATCGGTCGGGCCCTCGGTGCAGAAGATCAGCACATCGTCGTCCTCGCCAAGACCAAGGGCCTCCCGGTGCGCGAGCAACCCGGCCAGCCCTGCCGATCCGCTCTCGCCCGCCTCGACACCGTCGGCATGGAGCAGCTTCATGGCCACCTCGTTGCCCGCGTCGTCCACGCTCACCAGGGCATTGAAGCCGTTCCGGTTGTCGTCGAAGGCGATGAGCGCAGGAGTGCCGCAGTTGAGACCTGCCATCGCGGAATCCTGCGTTTCGGTGATGGTGATCGGCTTCCCGGCCTCGACGGACTGCAACACGCAGTCGCCATTCACCGGCTCGACCCCCACCAGCAGGCGAGCGGAACGGTTGGCGAAGCCGCGCGCCACGGCACTGCTGAACGCACCCACGCCCATCTGCGCAGCCACCACGGTGGGTTCGGGCATCTTGCCCTCCTCAATTTCACCGAGCACCTCGCCCAGCAGCGTCGAGTACCCCTCGATGACCCAGCGCGGGGTCTTCTCGTAACCGGGCCACGAAGTGTCGGAGACCACCACGTGGGTGTCATCGGCCAGAGCAGCCGATGCCGCGATCGCCTCGTCGTATCCGCCGTCGACGACGCGTACCTCGGCGCCCTCCCCCTCGATGGCCTCGATACGGCTGGCGACGGTGATGGCGGGCACCAGGATGATGGCGGGAATCGACAGGATCTTCGCCATCCGTGCCACGGCACGGCCGTGATTGCCGTCGGTGGCGGCGACCAGGGTCACGTCCTTGCCGGCCACGACCTGCCGCAGGTCATCCAGGGTGGGCGTGTCAGTGGGCTGAACGCCGAAATGATCCAGCAGTGCGCGGAAAGTCGCCCACGACGCGCCGAGAATCTTGAAGGCCGGCATGCCCATGCGGGTCGACTCGTCCTTCACCCACACCGATCGCACGCCGAGCGCCGTCGCACAACGGGAAGCTGGGCGCAGCGGCGTCTCCTCGAACCCGGGCATTGACTGATGGAAGTGGCGGGAGGCCGAATTGATACCAGGCACCGCAGTGCGGTCGACACGGGTGTTGAGAAGAAGGCGCGGAGCTGTCATGCAGCAAAGTCTATAAAGTATTGGCAGAATAATCCATACCCTTGACATTGTTTAGTCAAATATGGATATTGTCTCGCCGGATTACGGGTTGAAGCGTCCTCCCTCCGGCCCCATTCGTTCGCCAGTGAACGAGCGACGGGCCGGAGCTGGTGCAGCGGTCCCTGCTCATGAGCAGAGCAGTCACCCGGAGCGGACGGTGGACCTGGCTGTCCGGCCGTCTGCGTCAGGCAGTGATCCAGGTGCCGGTCTCGCCTGAGAGGCCCTCGACCAGCTTGTCGAGAGAAGTGATCAGGGCGCGCCGATTCGGCCCGGAGCCGACGAAGTTCATCGCGGCCTGAATCTTCGGCAGCATCGAACCTGCGGGGAACTGGCCCTCGCCGATGTATCGCGTGCAGTCGACCAGCGACATCTGGTCGAGTTCACGCTGGTCGGGCTTGTTGAAGTTGACCGACACCTGTTCGACGCCGGTCAGCATGACCAGCACATCGCATTGCGCACCCTTGGCCATCAGTACAGAGGTGTGATCCTTGTCGATGACCGCGTCGATGGCCTTGAACCAGCCCTCCCGTTCGACGACAGGAATACCGCCACCGCCACCGGCGATCACCAGGTGGCCTCCGGCGACGAGATCGAGGATCGCCTTCTCCTCCAGGATGCGCTGGGGCATGGGCGAGGCGACGACCTCGCGGTAGCCACGGCCGGAGTCCTCGACCATGGTCTTGCCGAGTGCCTCCAGTTCCTTCGACTCCGCCAGACTGAAGAAGGCACCGATCGGCTTGGTCGGGTTGCCGAAGCCAGGATCATCCGGATCGACCACCGAGCGGGAGATGAGGTCCACCACCGAGCCCTGCATGCCGTGGGCCGCCAGTTGGTTCTGAATTGCGTTCTGCAGGTGATAGCCGATGTAGGCCTGACTCATCGCCACCGCCTCCGACAAGGGCAGATCGGGATCCTTGAATCCTGTCTTGCCATGGTCGAGTGAGGTCTTGATCATGCCCACCTGCGGGCCATTGCCGTGACAGATCACGATCGCATGACCTCGCTGCAGCAGGCTGACGATGGGCCCGGCGACAACGCCGACAGAGTGGACGAGCGCGTCGAACTCCGTGCCCAGGGCATTGCCGCCCAACGAAACCAGTATTCGGGCCATGCGGCTCTCCTCAAAATGGTCGGGGGGGGGGGGGGGGGGGGGGGCGGGGGGGGGCGGGGGGGGCGCGGGGGGGGGGGGGCGGGGGGGCGGGGGGGGGGGGCGGGGGGGGGGGGGGGGCGGGG
>NZ_JBDNTB010000036.1:19563-29051 GCF_047719395.1 Propionibacterium sp. | reverse complement strand
TTCCGTCCCGCTCCCAACGCCAAACCAGCCCCCGCACCGGACGCGGGACGGATCGGACCACCTCCCCCACCCCCCGCCCCCCCCCCCCCGGCCCCCCCCCCCCCCCCCCCCCCCCCGGCGCCGGCGGCTGCGCCCCCACCAGCAGCGGCACCACCCGACGCCCCCGCACCCGAGGCACCCGCTGCGGCCTGCCGTCCACCGCTGGCACCTTGCGCCGTGCCACCGCCAGGCTGGCTCTGGGTGGGCGCACCCGACGGGCCGGAGCCACGGGCCGGCGAGCCCTGCCCCCCACCGGCAGCCGAAGACGTGCCGGATGCGCCGGCGGCACCATTCGACCCGGCCGGTCCGCTAGAGCCCGCCCGACCGGCTGACGGCGACGAACTCGACACACTCGACGAACCGCCGCCAGAGCCCAGCCGGCCCGACGAGATGGCCCCCGTCGGCATGGCGGCAGCCGCCCCCGCGGCCGCCGACCCGGCACCGCCACCCGACCCGGACGCCACCGCACCCACCATTGGGGTCACAAACCGCATCAACGCCGGCAACGCCACCAGCGCCAGCATCATGAGCACCAGGCCCGTGATGACCGACACCACACCCGTCCCGTCGTCACGGAACGTCTGCGTCCCGACCAGTTGGAACGCCGTCGCGTAAATGATGGCGGCGGCCGGCTTGTACAAAATGAATGCCACCAACCAGCCGACTGCTTTGCGGAACCAACCCCGGCCGGTTTCCGTCATCGTGAACGATGCAGAGAACGGCAGCACGCCCGCGAGGATCACCAACATGCCACCCCGGGCCACCATGAGCACGATCTGCACCAGCGCGGCCAGCAGGGCGATGATTCCCAGAAAGATCACCAGAATGGCTCCCAGGCCGCTCATGCTCGACATCGCCAGCAGGTTCGTCACGTTCTTCCCGAAGCACGCCTGATCCGTGGTCACGTCGCACGACAGGGAGGCATTGATAATCCACTTCGCGAACCCATCCGCCGCGGTCACCAACAGGCCGATCACCGTCGTGGACATGCCCGCGACCACTAACAGGGTCAGCAGGCCGCGGATAATGTCGCGGCCGGGCTCGGCGCGCTGGGTCCACACCATGCGAATGGCACCGATAACCACCGCGATCATGGCCGCCACACCCATGTACCACCACAGCGATGACTGCAAGAACAGGACGGCGCCGGCCGCGTTCTGCGGACCCGACGGCATGAGACCCGACACCAGGGCCGCCGCACCCGAGATCAGCACCACCGCGCCCAGGATCACGCCTAGCCGGCCCACAGCGACGATCCCCTGCTCGCGGCCGCGTCCCAAACGGGTAGCCAACAGGGCACCCAATCCGACGAGGGACATCACGCAGATCACTAGGGCGATCCACCGCACATAGCCGATCACCGTCGTGAGCCCCTCAGACCCCGGCGCGGAACTACCCGCCGCGATCGGGGACGACCCGCCGGTGCCCGTCAGGTCCGGCGTGCCGATGTTCACCCACAACGTCCCCAACGAGGCAACAGCCTTCCCCACCGCCTCATAGACAGCGTTCGCCAAATTGCCGATCGCATCACCCAACATGCTCGACATCGCGTCGCCCGCGCAGGCACCCAAGTTGGTGAGAGAGCAATCAGCCATTAGAGCCCCACATCACATAGCCGGACAAATCTGCGATCGTCGAAAAACTAAAGGGGCTCTGCATATCGGCGTTGGCCTTCCAATCACCGTCCTGCCACACCAGGTAGTACACAGCAGAAGCGTCAAACGTCTTGCCACTCCCAGACACCTGAAGAGCGATGTCAACGGTTGCGGCAGACATCGAATAGGTCAGGACGTGGAACCCGACGATGTGATACCGCACGCTCTCATCGGAGGTGCTAGTTGTGCTGCCCACCCCTGAGAGGAGCTGGTCACGGTATGTGCCAGAGCTAATAGCCTCAGGCGCCCACGCCGCGACCTTGCTCCGATCGGGGTCGCTGGCCGCGGCAACGGTATTAGCGGCCATGTAGAGGGCTCCGGTTGGCGAGTGTTGGAAGCAGGTGCGGATGCCCTGCTCGTCGGTGCGCCCTGGCCCGTACTTCTTGTTCGTCGGGTAGGCGACCGTGCCCTCGTACTGCCACTGGTCGACCGTCGGGGCCGTGGTGAGCGTTCCCGAGCGCACCAGGCCGCTCAGTCCGCACACACTCGCGTCCGCGCTACGCGGGGACTGCTCGGTCACCGGTGGTGAGGTGACCGTCGACGGCGCGGCACCCGCCGGAGCAGCGGCCGGGTGGCGATTGAACAGGATCACCGCCAGCACGCCGAGGATCACAATGGCCACGATGACGGCGGCGGCCAGAATAAAACCTGGCCGCCGGAAGGTGCTGTGCTGTGGGGTGCTCATCGACGGCTCCCACTCAGGTCAGGAACCCGACCATGGAGGCGGCCGCGCCGATGACGATGACACCGATGAGGGCCTTGCCGATCCAGCCCGCCTGCTCGCCGCCCTCGCCGCGATGATATTTGATGGCCATCATGCCGCCCGCAGCGATGAGCCCGGCGATGCACATCACGAGCCCGCCCCACTTCAACCAGCCCAGCAGAGTGACCACCCCGCCGGTGCCCGGTGGCTGCACCGGGTCCGGGTTCGGCACATCGGCGTTCAACGCCTGGAGCTGCATCCGCACGATCAATCCGGTTAGAACATCACGCATCATTCCTCCTCTTATGCTCGGCACGCTGTGCCACTAGTGTGCGCAAATCTCGTGCAAGGCCAGCAAGCTGGTGCCCGTGCGAGACAGTCGGCGGTTCTCCGAGCCGCCACGCCTCGATCCACGGCACACGCCACACGCGTGGGACACCACCGCTGACCACGCGGGCGAGGTCGCGGAGCGCGCGCGGCTGGCGTCCCGGCGCGTCCGCGACGATCACCAGGCCCATCAGGTCCACCCCCGGCACACCACCCGACGCCCACTGGCGGGCCGCAGCCTGCGCTGCCAGGAGGCCCCGCGCGCTGGAGCGCGTCACCAGCAGCACCGGGACGGTAACCGTCCCCTGTGCCGGCCACATATGCCCGGTCGCCCGCCATGTCTCGTCCAGGGCGGCGATCGACGACTCGCCAGCCCCACCATGAACACCCACCACATACAAGACCGACCCCGCCGGGACCAGACCAATTGGAAGCCTCTCGTCTACAGGTGGGGCCGCCACCCCTGGCTGCGGAGCGGCAGGGCCGGTCGCGGGCGATACGGCGGGCTCGACTGGCACGCGAGGAGCCTCGTCCTCGCCGTCATGCGACACCCACGGGTTGCGTTTTTCCGACACGCGCCCACCTTCACCGATAATGACTCTCAGAGTGATCTTAGCTCAAAGATAGCACGATCGAACGAGGAGAAAAAGAGTTGCTAAAAATAGAAGACTGGTGCTGTAATGTGCAAATTGAGCTAAGATCCTCTACATGGACGCGCGATTGTGGGTGCATCCGGTGAGCAAAGAACTCGACGCCATGTTCGAGGGCCTGCCCAGGACACTCAACGTCTCAGATGCAGCCGACCTCCTCGGTGTCAGTCGGCCGACTCTCTACAAGTGGCTCAACGAGGGTGCGGTCCCCGGTTACCGGGTGTCCAAGGTGTGGTTCATTCTCCGCGATGAGTTGAAGGCGACGTTGGAGGCGGGGTGGAATCTGCGGCCGGGGTCCGACACCGGCGGTGCAGACGAGAAGCCGGACGACCCGGACGGCACGGAGCCAGACAAGTAGAGGCGGGTATGGGACAGCACGGGGGACGGTGGATTGCAGTCGGCGCAGCTCTGGTTCTCTGCGTCCCCCTGGCGCTCCTGGCCCTGGTGCTGGTCACCTCGAACCAGACGTCAAGCAGCACGGTCAACGGGGCCGTCAGCGGCGTGCCCTCACAATATGAAGCAGCGGTGAGCAAGGCCGGCACCGTGTGCCAGGCGATCACCGCCCCCGTGCTCGCGGCCCAGATCGCACAGGAATCCAACTGGAACCCCCAGGCCCGCAGCGGCGCCGGCGCCGAAGGCATCTCCCAGTTCCTCCCCGCCACGTGGGCCAGCGCCGGTGTCGACGGGGACGGCGACGGCAAAGCCGACATCTGGAACCCTGCCGACGCGATCATCAGCCAGGGCCATTACATGTGCGACCTCGCCAGCCAGGTCCAGCACGACCTCGACACCAAGCGCGTGCACGGCGACCTCGTGTCCCTCACTCTCGCCGCCTACAACGCCGGCCTTGGCAACGTGGAGGCATCAGGCGGCAGCCCCGGTATCAACGAGACGATCACGTACGTCAGCACGATCCTCGGCAACGCCACCCACTACCTCTCCGGCGGCGCCAGCGCGGTTGCCGGAGACGTCCAGAGCGCCCTCACCTGGGCCAAGGGCATCGCCGCCGACAACTCCTACGCCTACGTGTGGGGAGGCGACGGCCAGGCGGACGGCGGCTACGACTGCTCCGGGCTCACCCAGGCCTACGCCGCGAAAATCGGCGTCAGCCTGCCCCGCACCGCCGCCGACCAGTCCACCATCGGCCACCAGGTCAGCCAGGAAGCCGCCCAGCCCGGCGACCTCATCTTCTGGGGCGCACCCGCCTACCACACCGCCATCTACCTCGGAGACGGCCAGATGGTCTCGGCCGACAACGAAGCCGACGGAATCAACACCGAAGCCGTGTGGGGCACCCCAACCCAGTACAGGAGCCTGCGATGAAACACGCCACCCTCCTCCTCGCCGCCGCCTTGGCCGCCGGTCTTGTCCTCGCCGGATGCACCCAGCAGCACCCCGCCGCCACGAGCACTCCCACCCCGTCACCCAGCACACAGCAGGCCAGCCCGGCACCCAGCAGCACCGCCCCGATCCCCGCCACCACCTCCCACGCCGCGCCGGACGGAACAGCCATCCCCGGCGGCAAGGCCACCTGGCTGCCGAGCCTGCCCGACCCGCGCACCGTCGACCGCACCGAGGCGGGCCAAGTGCTCCGCGCCTCGGTCATCACCACCCTCACGTGGGACACCACCGTCGACAAGACCAGCGCCTACGCCGACCAGCGCGCCGCCATCTACGCCACTCAGGCGCAGCGTTCGGCCCAGGACCGCTACGACCCCGACACCGCGAAAGGGCAAGGCACGTTCATCGAGGCCGCCGGCCACCGCGCCTACACGACCGTTACCGTGACGGGCATCACCACCGAGGGCGAAGACCCCGACCAGGGCGGCAACATCCGCCGGATCGTCGCCTACCAAGTCACCACGCAGCCCCGCGACGGCACCCGAGCCTCGACCACCAGTGGCCACGCCTGGGTCACCCTCACCCACGAGTCCGGCCGCCTGGCCGTCGACACCGCCCTCTACCGCAGCGACCAGTAAGGAGAATCGAACCATGACCACGGAATCCAGCTGGCCGAAGGTCACCGCCACCACCAACGCGGACGGCAGCGGCGATGTCACCGTGGGCGGCACCCACCACCCGCTCAACGAAGCCACCCTCGACGCCGCCCGTGCCACCGCCGTGCACATCATCGCGGACACGGCCGCCAGCCTCGGACGGCCCCTCCACGCCATCACGATCGACCCGGACGGCACCTGGCCCCTCATCATCCAGCCCGACGGCACAGTCACCGAAGACCCCGACCGGACCGCACAACCCGCCGCTGCCGCACCCACTGGCAAGCGCTCGGTCCAAGAAGACCCGGCCACCGAGCCGGCCCTGGACGACGCCGCTGGCGGGGCCGACGCCTGGGTCCACACCCACATCGACCCCGAGCCGACCCCGCTGGCCGAGGAAACCGAGCCACACCTGGCCGCCCAGGGCGAAGTGCAAGGCCGCCACAGCTTCCTCAAGGTCCAGCAAATCGAGCAGCCCGCCACCCAGGGATGGCGAGGTCTGGCCACCAGGCTCGGGCTGCGCGTCAGCCCCAGTGAGGACGAGCGCGCCGAGCGAGCCGACGTGCACGCCGTCTCCCAGCACTGGCCCGGACCCCGCACCATCGTCGTCGCCAACGGGAAGGGCGGGGCGGGGAAGACCCCAACTGTCGTTCTGCTGTCCGCCGTGTTCGCCCGCTACGGCGGCGCCGGCGTCCTCGCCTGGGACAACAACCAAACCCGAGGCACCCTCGGCTGGCGGACCGAGCAAGGCCCCCACACCGCGACCGTGTTCGACCTACTCCCCCAGGTCCAGCGACTCCTCGGCACCGGCGCCCAGAGCGCTGACCTGGCGCACTACGTGCACCACCAGACAGCCGACCGGTTCGACGTGCTGCGCTCCAAGCCCATCCAGCTGCGCGCCGACCAGCGCATCCGGCCCGAGGACGTCGACGCCATCTGGGACGTTGGCGCCAAGTTCTACAGGGTGATCGTCGTCGACACCGGCAACGACGAGTCCGACGCCGTGTGGCTGGCTGCGCTCGAGCACGCCGACCAGATCGTCGTGCCCACCACCACCCGCGCCGACCACGCCGAAGCCGGCGCCCTCCTCCTCGACGCGCTGCGCGGCCGGGACCAACACTCACGCCAGCTCGCCGAAGACGCGGTCGCCATCGTCACCCAGGCCGACCCCCGCGCCAGCAAAACCGACATTCAAAACGTCGTCGACGGCTACAGCAGCCTCGCCCGCAACGTCGTCACCATCCCCCACGACCCCGCCATCGTCGACGGCATCCTCCAATGGGACTCGTTACGCCCCGCCACGCAACGCGCATGGCTCCGCGCGGCCGCCGACGTCGCCCAAGGACTCTGACACGCAGACAGAGGAATGCGACACACCCGCGTGTCCTCCCGTGTACATGTACAGTCGCCCCCATAGAATGGACGCTATGACCAGCCAGTTCCGGCGCGACCGTGGAGCACCTACCGTGGCGCTGCACATCTTCGTTGCGCCGGATGTGAAAGCCAAGCTCGACACCTACGCCCACGCCAAGGGCGCCCCCCAGTGGGCAGTCCTTGAGGCAGCGATCCGCGCGGGCGTCCCTGGCCCAGATGGTTGGCCACAGGGATGGGAACTTCCAGCCCCGGACAGCACCCAGCCCGAACTAAACATCGAGGAGGACAAGACGGAGAGCGCGTAGACACATAGACCCCCGTCCTTGGCGGGACGGGGGTCTGAAGAGTGAGTGCTTGACCTGTCGAAGTTTGGCGACAGAGACCAGATCAAGCGAACAACATCCGAAGCGCCGGTTTGGCAACCGGCGATCGGTGCCCCTTGGCAAGGGCCCAGCCCAGCACCAGAAGGTGCCGGGTCCACAACAGAAGGGATTTTCTATGCCCCGAACTGAAGGAACATCTACATGATACCAACAGATGCCGATAACCGTGACGCTACGCATATCGACGCGGCGTGGCGGCTCACCGCCGTGTTGAGCTCGCGCCCTGAGGTGCGCGTGGCCGCGACGGATGGCACGAACTCCTATCCCCGCCAGGCCCCGGTAGCCGGGCCGGCACCGGCCGGCCCCTGGGCGATGTACCTAGCCGACGCCGAGGGCCGCTACCACTACGTCGGGCTCGACCTGGACGCCCACGAGGGCGGGGACGGGCAGGCACGCCAGGACGCGGAGACGATCGGGCAAGTACTCACGGCAGCCGGGATCGCTCACGTGGTGTGCGAGTCCGGCCCCTCGGGGGGCCGCCACGTGTGGATCGGGCTGGCCGAGCCGGCCGAGGCGCAACTCGTGCGCGACGTCGCGCACAGCGTGCAGGGCCTGTGCCCCAGCCTGGACGCCACTCCCCTGCTCAATCCGACGACAGGGTGCCTACGCCCGCCCGGCGCGCCCCACCGCCACGGCGGTGCAAGCCGCGTGATCGCCGGGGACCTCACCACGCTCACCCAGCCGGCCACCACGCCCGGCCAGCTCGTCGCGCTGGCCAGCCGGATCAACACCCACCTGGGTGACACGGCGACGGTCACGTCGGCACCGCACGCGGCCGAGCTGCGCCTGCCCACCGACGACGAGGGGCGGCCGTGGCTGCCCGGCACCCGCCGGCCACTGCCCGCCAAGAGCCGCGCCGCCCTCGACACCTCCCTGGCCCCCAGGGCGGACGCCTCCCGCGTCCTGTACGTCATCTGCCTGGGCGCGGCCGCCGCGCACTGGCACTTCCACGACCTGATGCCGCTCGTGGCCACCGCCCCCGGCATGGAACACGCCCGCACCCAGCGGGTCGACCACGACTACTCCCGCCGCCGGCCCCGCCCGGCCCACGGCCAGCAATCCCCCGAGGCCGTGCTCGGCCGCATCTGGCAGGCCGCCGTCCGGTGGGTCGCCACCCACGAGCGGCAGGCCGGCGACGACCCCACCTTCGACCCCAGGGCCGAGCAGATCGCCGCGACCGTCGAGGCCGTTCAGCGGCGTGCCGACGCGAGCCCCGGCCGGTGGACCCGGGGCGGTGGCCCGGCCGACCGGCGTGTCCTCGACGCCCTGTGCCTCCTAGCGCTCCAGGCCATGACCCCGGCGGTGGAGGCCGACACCCGCCGGCTCGCCCTGCTCGCCGGAATCGGCCGAGACACCGCCCGCGTCGGCCTCATCCGCCTCGCCGCCGACACCTGGATCGCCCAGGTGCGCCCCGGCGAAGGCAGACACGCCGCCACCTGGACAATCGCCCCCCAGACACCATTCCCCGGAGGGATCGACACCACCCGGGCACAAGGGGCTGCACGCCCCACAGGGGCGGGCAGCCGATGGCGAAACCAACTCCTCACCAACCTCCACCACCGATTCGACCTCGCCACCCACGACCTCTTCACCACCCCCCACGCCCTGGGCCTGGCAGCAGGCAACCTCTACGCCCGGCTCGGAGAAGCGGCTGAGGCTACGACCGACCCGGCTCCCCTGATCGAGCGACTCGCCCAGACCGAGCTCATCGTCCTGACCCAAGATGGCTGGCACCGCACCCGACCACACATCCGGGACCGAATCGCGCGACGCCTCGGCGTCGAGGGGCGACTCGCCGCGCGGAGGAGCCGCTACACCGCCGAACGCGACCTGTGGAACTGGTGGCAAGCCGAACTCGAATGGATGACCACCCCCGGACGCCACAAACGACGCTCCCAGCCCACCGGACAGATCGCCTTTACCCTCGGCCGACCCTGGGACCTTTATCCCCCCTACCCGCGCCGGCCGGACGGCCGAGCAGACCACCACGCCGCACGCCTCGCCCTCGCAGCAGGAGCCCTCGACCACCTCCACCAGGACCTCCCGGCTGCCGCCTGATCACAACAAGGCTGCCATACCACCAGTCACGCCGTGACCCAGCCACCGGCCTCGATGGCAACTGTGGGCGGGCCGAAGGGCCGTCCACAGGCGGCAGAAATGTCTTCTCCCCCACTCCCCTTGCCCCATGGCCGCTGCGCAGCCTCGTGTCCTGGCACACCTGTGGACGGCCCAGCTCGAGGTGGCTGGCCCGCCCACACGTGCACAGCCCACGACCAACAACGACGGTAAAGCCGACACCCAGATCATGGGCCGGGCCCGGCGCGGCCGGCAGCCCCGGGGGGGCGCGCGCGCCCGCGCGA
>NZ_JBDNTB010000036.1:0-19553 GCF_047719395.1 Propionibacterium sp. | reverse complement strand
CCCGCGGGGGGGCGGCCGGCCCGCCCCACCGGTGCAACGCCACCACCAAACAACCCCGTTAACGCCGACCCCCAGACCTGGGGCCGCCCCTGAGGGGCGGGGAGCGACGGCCGCCACGGCGGCCGGCAGTAAGGCCCTACGGGCCTCTCATTTTGCCTTGAAGCCTTCGGCAGCATACGGTCGTCCGCCTTCCACGCAAGGGCTTTCGCGGCATATCCTCGCCCGCTGCGCGCGCTCCGGTATTCCACGGACCCTTGCCCTCCAGGCTCCCTCCCTAGCGGCACATACGTGCCTTCAAGGCAAAAAACGAGGGGGAGACACAAACAGTGCAGCCCCACGCCAGCCCATCTCCAAGGTCCAGCGAGTCGAGAGGAACCGACACCATGACCAGCACCCAGACAAGCATCCGCAAGGTCACCGCGTGGATCGACGCCCAGGACACGGCACACGCCGTCGTCAGGACCACCGACACAGACCACCACGCCGCGCGCAGCGCCGCCTACCGGGCCATCAAGCAAACCGTCCGCGAGCACTGCAATGCCAGCGCCGCCTACCGCCCCCGGCTTGCCCTGGTTCGTTCCGAGTACGACTGGCAGCTCTCAGAACACCTCTACGAGTTCGCCGAAAAATATCACCCGAAATGTTGACCAACTTGCTATTATTGACTAACTAGACTATACTGAACATGTCAACACGGAAGACTAAGGGGACCAACCAACCCCACCACACCAAGGAGGACCACATGAACCAGGTCGATCACGAAGCCACCCGGCAAGCGATGACAGAGCAGGTCGCGGCGTTCATCGCTAACCCCGCCGGATGGCCAGCCGCGATGGCCGCGCGAGCCCTGCGGCTGCGCTCAGGACACCCGGCCTACTCCCCCAGCAACCACGCGCTGATCGTCTCCCAGCTCTGGTCGCGGTTCACGGCCGAAGGCCTCGACGACGACGACGCGTTCGATGCCGCCATGCGGGCTGCCGCAGAGGAGATCGCCCCACGCAACATCTGGGCACAGCGCGGCTACGTCCCGACCGGTGGAGCGCTGGCCATCTGGTCCCTGCCGCTGCCGAAGTGGGTCGACCCGAGCACCGGCAAGAAGGTCACCAAGGACACCCCGGGAGCCGAAGAGCGCCGCGTATTCCGCATCGAGAAGACCTACCGCGCTGCCGACGTCGTCAACGGCCGTGGCGAGACCGGGGAGGCCGCGTTCTCCACCCCCGAGCTGCCCGAGGGCGAGGCCCGCGAGGTGTTCGAACGGTTGGCTGCATGGATCACCGGCCAGGGCTGGACCGTCGAGCGCAGCGACCGGGACATGGCCGAAGACGGCTGGACCGCCCACGCCTCCCGGCGGATCGTCGTGCATGGCGGGCTGGCCGGATGGGCTGCCGTCGGGACCCTGGCCCACGAGATCGCCCACGCCCTGTTGCACGGCGCCGAGGACGAGCGACCCTACGCCGGCCAGCACCGGGGCGACATCGAGGCCGAGGCCGAGGCCGTCGCATTCGGACTGCTCACCGAGTTCGGCCAGGGCGAACTCGCGCGAGGCTCGGCCCGCTACACCGCCGAGTGGACCCGCAGCCCCGAGCGGGTCGCCATCGCCTACGAGCGTTCGTGCCACGTGCTCGACGCGCTGGCCGCCGTCGCGACCGGAGCCGAGGACGTCACCCTCACCCGATCCGCCAAGGCAGAGCGAGCCCAGGCCAAGGCCGACAACAAGGCCCTCGCCACAGCGCTGCGCGAAGCCGGGGTAGAGCCCAAGGGCGAGGCGTGGCGACGGGCCAAGGCAGGCGAGCCGATTGAGGCGATAGCCGCCGACCTGGCCACGGCTGCTTAGCAGCCCACGAAGCACTGTCCCCCGGCAACGCCACAAGAGCGAGCCGGGGGACAGCATCAACACGGCGACCGGCTACCACACCAGACGCACCCCACCAGCATACGAGCGCGGCCGTGACGACGACGCTCGTCGGCCTTGAGAGACAGGCACACCGGCTCAAGAAAGAGCAAGAATCGACCAAGAACACACATCCGACCTACTTGACAGCAATGACTAACTAGACTATACTGAACATGTCAACACGGAAGACCAAGGGGACCAACCAACCCCCACCACACCAAGGAGTACACCATGAGCACCATCACATTCGCCGGGAACCTCGCAGCCGATCCCGAGCTGCGTTTCACTCCGAGCGGGCGGGCCGTGGCCCGCCTCACGGTCATCGAGAATCGCCGACGTCGGGGCGAGGACGGGCAGTGGCAGGACGCCGAGCCCAACGTGTTCCGCGTCCAGGTGTGGGGCTCGGCCGCGCAGAACGTGGCGGAGAGCGTCGGGAAGGGCGATCGCGTGCACGTCACCGGCAGCGTTGCCACCGACCGCTGGCAGGATAAGGAAAGCCAGGAGGACCGCACCGCGCAATACGTGAAGGCCGACGAGGTGTCGGTCAGCCTGCGCTACCACATCGCCCATGCCACTAAGGCCGCGCGCACGCATACAGAAGCACAAGACACCCAAGACCACGAGGACTGACACCGCATCGTCCGAGGCCGGGGGAGTGCTGCCAGGCCGGTCCCCCGGCCCGGACGCCGTCGCGCTGAGGAGGACATCACATCATGACCGTGTACGCCGTCGCCCTGTCCAAGGGCGGGAGCACCAAGACCACCACGGCAGCCGAGCTAATCGTCGCCCTGGCCCGGCGTGGCCGCCATGTGCTGGGGATCGACCTCGACCAGCAGGGCAACCTCACGACCCGGCTCGGCGTCACCGACGACACCGAGGTGTCGGCCGTCGCGGCCGACGTGCTCACCGGCGATGCCACCGCAGCCGAGGCCGCCATCGACGCCCCGAGCGTGCCCGGTGCCAGCGTGCTCGCCGGCACCCACGACCTGGCCGCCCTCGATCAGCGGCCCGAGGTCATCACCGCCTTACGGGACTATCTGCCCGACCTGGCGGGGGAGTGGGACGACATCGTCATCGACACCCCGCCCGCGCTCGGTCTGGTCACCCTGGCCGCTCTCGCCGCCGCCGACGTCGTCGTGGCCGCCGTGGCGTGCGAGACCGAGACCTACGACCAGCTCGACCGGCTTGTCGAGGTGATCGCCCAACGGATCGCCCCGAGGATGAAACCCGGCCAGCGGGTGCACTGGATCGTCCCGACCCGCTACGACGCCCGCCGGCTGCTCGACCGCGACGTCGTGGCCATGCTCACCGAACAGCACCCCGGCCGCGTCACCACACCCGTACGCGAGGCCGTCGCCGCGCGCGACGCCTACACCAGCGGGATGCCCGTCAGCGTGTACGCCCCCGACTCGGGGATCGCCGCCGACTACGCGGCAGCCCTGACCCCCATCATCGGCACGCCGGACCCCGGTGGCCCGCCGCCGGATCAACACGTCACCACACACTGACAACATCGACCAACTAGACCAAGGAGGTAGATCATGGCCCGCCGCAGCCTGCGAGACCGCAACCGCGCCGCGATCGCGGCCGGACCGGAGGTCCCGGACATCGAGCCTTCAGCTGGGCCACGCGGACCGGTGCATGCCCCCGCGAAGCCGGTCACGCGGACCGCGCGCCAGAGCAGAACAGCCTCCGGCTCGACCGCGCGGCTCGGTATCTACCTCACCCGAGACCAGTTTCTCGGTGCGAAAGCCGCCTATCTGGCCGACTGGACCAATGGGGGCGACGCCGACACGTTCGCCCGGTGGATCGCGGCCGCGCTCGACACCCACGCCGCACGGACCCCGGAACAGCGCGCCGCCACCGCGCCCAAGGGGCGAGCCGACAGGCGTACCGGCAGCACCAGATCGTTCGCCATCCCGACCACCACCGTGGCCAGAATGCGCACGGCCATCACCGCTGACCAGCACGCCGGACGCTGGCCCACAGACAGCGCGTGGTGCGGAGACGCCATCGACCGCGCCGTCGAAACGGCACGCGCCATCAACGGGGGCGCGTTGCCGACCCCACCAGCCAGACTCCCCAACAGACTCGTCCGCTGACACATCGCAGACCAAACTGACATTGTTGACCAACCCGACCATCACAGCAGACTCCCAAGGAGCACACCATGACCACCCCTGACATCGCCAGCGCGATCCGCGCCTGGGCGAAAGGACTCTACGCAGCCGAGGCCGGCGTCGAGCTTCTCATCCGATCCGGCCGGGCCATCTACGACGGCGCCCCGTGGATCACCCGCCACGGAGACGTGGCTGCTATCGACCCCGACGTCCTCGTCGCCGAGACTGGCGCTTGGTCCGGGGGAGAACAACGCCTCGTACGTATCGCCGCCTCGCTACTGGGAGGACCTCCCGTCGACCTAGCCGAAGACATTCCTGGTCTCGACCGGCACAACGCCGCCCTCGTCCTGGCCGCGCTCGCCCACGCCAACGGCTCCCACGAGGACTCCGATATGACGTTCGACGCCGAAGGCAACCGCGCCGGATTCGCCGACCTTGGCAGCCTGTATCCCTGGCCCAAAGAACACTGAACACCAGTGCGGTAGAGCCGGACGACAACGAGTCGCTGCGACAGAACCGCCCGCCCGCCTGCCCTGGCTTGCGCGTGTCACAGGCACCGCTCATACTCGAACATGTGTTCGATGGTGTGAGGGATGTCCGGCTCTTCGTCATTCAGCGTGGTTTGGTGAGGCTGGCCTGAGCGGTTTGCAACGCTGAGAGGGGTGTGTCGGTGCTGGTGAGAGGGGTCGGGGCCTTCTTGAATGGGAAGCGTTCAGACTCACCCGTTCGAAGAAGACCCCGACCGTGTTCCACACTACCTGCACTCATCCCGGCTACTGCACGCTCGCTGATGCCATCGCTGACCTCCCCGGCTTCCACGTCACGCGTGTGGAGCGCTCACCTGCGGGCCTGCGTCTGAACGTCGAGACCGACCCTGGCATCGTGTTCTGTCCCGCCTGTGGGGTCCAGGCTGTGGCGGATGGTCGCCAACAACGTCTCCTCCACGACATCGGTGTCTTCGGTGTCCCTGTCCTCCTCGTGTGGTCCAGGCGCACCTGGCGGTGCAGGCAACACTCCTGCCCCCAGGTCTCGTGGGGGGAGGAGACGCAGTTGGCTCCGCCCCGCAAGCACTTCACGACCCGAGCCATCACCTGGGCTGTGAACCAGCTTCTCACCCGAGACGTTGTCGTCTCCGCCCTGGCCCGGGACCTCCAGGTGGGGTGGCGCACCTTGTGGAAGGCAATCGAGGGACCCCTCCAGGAGCGCCTCAAGGAGATCAGCGACCAGGCCAGCGTGGAAGCCCTGGGCCTCGACGAGCACGTGTGGCGCCACTCCGGGCCCCACAAGAATCGGATGATCACCGGGGTGGTGGACCACACGAGGCCGAAGAGAGGCAAGGACGGGAAGACGAAGCCCTTCGCGAGGCTCCTGGACGTCCAGGTCGGACGCTCGGGAGCGGTCGCTGAGGACTGGTTGGCCTCCCAAGGCAAGGAGTTC
Organism: Propionibacterium sp.; assembly: GCF_047719395.1. Taxonomy (NCBI): domain Bacteria; kingdom Bacillati; phylum Actinomycetota; class Actinomycetes; order Propionibacteriales; family Propionibacteriaceae; genus Propionibacterium; species Propionibacterium sp. The sequence goes on along the minus strand of NZ_JBDNTB010000036.1, from coordinate 14,102 downwards.
GCGAGCAAGATCCTCATCGCTGCCATCGACCCCTACAGGGGGCTATGCCAACGCGATCTCAGCGACCCTGAAAGAGGCGGACATGGTCGTCGACATCTTCCACGTGACAAAGCTGGCCAGTCAGGCCCTGGACGAGGGCGTCGCCGAGTCCAGCAGGACACCCTGGGGCGCAGGGGACACGCCAAAGACCCCTTGTATCGGGCCCGAAGACTCCTCCTCACCGGCGCCAACCACCTCACGGAGAAGATGGCGACCAAGCTGGATGCCCTCCTCCAAGAAGGCGACCCGAACTGGGAGGTCACCATCACCTGGACCATCTACCAGAAACTGATCGATGCCTACCAGCAGCCCGACTCCCACGACATGGTCACCCTCATCGATGCCCTCAAGGACTGTCCGATTCCTGAGGTCGCCAGGCTGGGGCGCACCTTGAAGTCCTGGAAGAGGGAGATCCTGGCCTATTGGCACACCGACCGCTCGAATGCGGGCCCCACCGAGGCCATCAACAACGTCATCGAGACCACCCGACGCATCGCCCGCGGATTCCGCAACTTCGAGAACTACCGCCTCCGGATCCTCGCCTCAGCCTCCGGACAACGCCCCTACCGCCAACCCCCCAAGCCGGTCAGGAAAGGACAACCAAACCACGCTGAATGACGAAGAGCCGGATGTCCGGCCCGTTGCACCGCTCACCCCGGTGGTGGCCATCCCGATGGGCGGGGAGGCGGTGCCGGCCGGCTGGCCGTCCCCGGCGCAGGACTATGTCTCGGCCGAGATCGACCTCAATGAGCACTTGATCCGGGATCGGCAGGCGACGTTCATCGTGCGGGTGGTGGGGGAGTCCATGGTGGGCGCCGGTATCAGCGACGGCGACGAGCTGCTCGTGGACCGGTCCTTGGACCCGGGCGACGGTGACATCGTCATCGGCATCGTCGAGGGCGAGCTGACCGTCAAAAGGCTTCACCTGACCGATGGTGGGCCGGAGCTGCATCCGGCGAATCCCGCCTATCCGGTCCTCCACCCCCGCGAGCTGACGGTGTGGGGGGGTGGTGACGACATGCCTGCACCGGCTGCACCGCTGACCCGGTTCGCTCTGGTTGACGTCGATTCCTGCTTCTGCGCGTGTGAGCGGGTGTTCCACCCCGAGCTGGAGGGCCGACCTCTGGTCGTGTTGTCCAACAATGACGGCTGCGTTGTCGCCAGGTCCCGCGAGGCGAAGGCCCTGGGCATCCAGATGGGGATGCCCTGGTTCAAGATCAAGTCCTGGGCCGGACATCGCGGAGTCGTCGCGAGGTCCAGCAACTATGAGCTGTACGGCAGTCTCAGCGGGAGGATCATGGCGATCCTGCGCACCTTCACCCCGAATGTGGAGGTGTATTCGATCGACGAGGCGTTCCTGCGGCTGCGGGGCACCGGTCGGGGTCTCGTCGAGGAGGCCCAGGCGATCCGGGCCCGCATCCGCCACAATCTCGGTATTCCGGTGTCGGTGGGCATCGCCGGCACACGGACCCTGGCGAAGCTTGCCTCCCACGGGGCGAAGCACACCCCGTCGCTGGACGGTGTCGCGTCCCTCGACTCCTACCGTCCCGGGCAGGTGGACGCGATCCTCGAGGCCACGCCGGTGGGCGAGCTGTGGGGGGTCGGGCGGCGCCTGGCCGCCCGCCTGGAGGCCCTGGGGGTCGCCACGGCCTGCCAACTGCGCGACGCTGACCCGAAGGCCATGCGCCGGCGGTTCAGCGTGAACTTGGAGCGGGCGATCCTGGAGTTGCGCGGTGTGGCGTGCATCGACATCGGTGACCGTGACCCGGGCCGCCTCCCAGCTTCTGTTGTCGCAGATGATCCCCGGCCGGCGCTACGTCCGCGCCGGCATCAGCATGGGCGACCTCGCCCCGGCCGGCGCTGACCCCATGCTGCCCGGCTTCCAGCCCGACCAGCACGGCAGCCAGCTCGGCGCGCTCGTCGACCACGTCAACGCCACTATCGGCCGGGACGCCATCGGCCTCGGCCTCGCGGGCCTCAAAGCACCACCCGACTGGCAGATGCGCCGGGACATGCTCTCCAACCGGGGCACCACCCACTGGTCAGAACTAACCATCGTCACAGCACGGTAAGTCGGCGGATGTGGGGATGGAACGAGCCACCGCGCGGGTGCTGAACGAGCGCTGGACTTTCCCATGTCGAAGCCCAAGGTCAAAAAAGAGCTGTCCTGGTGACCAGAAGGTAACGGAAAGGGAAAAGTTCCAATGAACTTTACTGCAACGGATCGGATGGGCATCGGCAATTAACCTCGGTTTTTCATGGGGAGTGGTGTTGTTGTTCGAGGGTGGGAACGTTTTCTTCCCGGAAGATTTCTTTGTATTGTGGGCTTGACTGCATGAGTTCCGTGTGGGAGCCTATGGCGGCGACTTTTCCGTGGTCCATGAGTACGATTCGGTCTGCTGTTCTGATTGCTTCGGGTCGGTGGGTGATGAGGAGGCAGGATGGTCTCCATGGCAGGTGCCGGATCTTGTCGAACAGCAGCATTTCGCTGGCGATGTCCATGGAGGCTGTGGGTTCGTCGAGGATGAGAACGCTCGGTTTTGACACGAGTGCCCGTGCGAGGGCGACTTTCTGCCATTGGCCAATCGAGAGCTGCCTGCCGCCTGGGAAACGCCGTCCGAGCATGGCGTCGAGCCCTCCACATTGTGCGGCGAATCCGTCGCCGCCGGCGAGGTTGAGGGCCCATGTCACGGTGTCGTCGCCGAGTTCTTCATCGGCGGCGCCGTAGGCGACGTTCTCTCTCAGGGTCCGCTCGTAGTGGGCGTAGTCCTGGAACAGCGCTGACATGTGCTGCCGTATGCTCGCGGAATTATATTCATCTATCGGGTGCTCGTCGATAAGAATGTCGCCGGAGTCCGGCTCGTAGAGGTGCAGTAGCAGCTTGACCACTGTGGTTTTTCCCGCTCCGTTGCCTCCCACCAGGGCAATGTTGGAACCCGGGGTGATGTGGAAGGAGACGTCGCGCAGAACTGGAGTCTCTGTCCCGGGGTAGCCGAAGCTGACGTTACGAAATTCGACTCCGTGCCTCGGTTCTGTTGGGAAAAGACGAGTTCCGGTCGGTAGCACTCGTTCCGGAAGGTCAAGGAATTGAAAGACATTGGACGCGTAGAGCACACCCGTGTACAGGTTTCCACCCGCACTGATCAAAGCAGAGGCATTTGATTGGAGGGATCCCATTGCCTGCAGGTATCCGGTCAGCTGTCCGACCGCGCTTATCGTTGTGGCGGAAAGAGCTGCTAACGTCAGTGCGGCGCCGTATGAACCAACGCTGAGGAGGTTTAACGAGCCACCGAGCAAGAGAGTCAGACGTGCGTAGTGCACATCCTGGTCGCGAAATATCCCCAGTAATTGCTGGTATCGACCAGAGAAAAAAGGAGACAACCCAAATGACTTGACTTCTTTGACGATCTCATCCGAGGTCAAGAGCCAGTAGAGGTATGATGTCTCTCTTTTCCCGGTGGCCCGTTTGTAATCGATATTGTAGTATTTTCGCGACAGGATCACGGTCGAGAGGACTGCGGGAAGGGGAGTCACCGTCACGAGCAGACCGATCAGCGGGTTCCACGAAATTACTGTCCCCAGCACCCCGATCGTTCCGCCGGCGGACTGCATCATCGACAGGACGGTGGTGAACAGATTCATGATCCTTTGCGCGGGCTGCTGGTTGGCTCGTTGGATGATGTCCCGTACTTCGGCGTTCTCGAACTGTTCAAGCGCGAGTGCGGTCGACTTGTTGGCTATGGAAGCGCTGACGCTGGATTCTAGTCGCGCCGATAACGTCCGATCAGCATACGACGACAGATTCGACATCAGCGCGGAAAGCACGAGAACCGCTGAAAAACTCAAGGCCGCCTGGAGAACAGTGTCACGCCGTTCCTGACTCGGATCCGTCACGTAAGCGATCGCGGATCGTACTGTGGCCGATATCAGCGAAACGGTGAGTGCGGGCACGGCCGCCATCACCACAACAACTACGAACCGGACAACAACCAGGAATCGCCCGCACTCGGAGAGCAGCCGTATACATCTGCCGAAAACAGCAAAGCCACTCGCTCCAGCCATTTTCTGCTGGCTTGTTCGGGACATCGGGTCCTTCCTGATCAGGTGCTTCCCCCGAAAGTCATTCTAGAGCCACTTTGTCAACTTGCTCAGCATGCACAACACTCATAAAGTCACCTTGTGCTGACCCCATCATTCCTGAACCGATCCCCAGGGCTCGGGGAATCTGGTCTGGGTGGGCCTTCCCGGGATCTGCAGTGGGAGCACGGAGGGGACCCGGAGGAAGTCACGGTGTGGCGCATGACTACTCTTCCCTCCCTCTGGTTCTGCACGCCGTGTTTCTCGGTGTTTTCAAATCCGGGGGTTCAGATCTCGCGGCGTGTGAACACCAGCACGGCGAGTGTGAGGCTCACCGCAGTGGTCACGATTGCGCCGACCAGTGGCCACAAGACCGATAGGCCCGGTGTCGAGGTGGCCAATGAGCCGACCAGCCCCGGGACCCCCACCACGGACCAGCGCACCGCTGGGCCCCACAGGCTGAGCACCGCCACGATGACCAGGACGCCCAGCGCGGCACCGGTCGCGCCGAGGCTGCTGGTGAACAGACAGGAGAAGATCGCCACGACGGCGATCACCGTCCACGCCCACGCGATCCACACCCCAACGGCCCGCACGAGCGGCCAGTAGTCAACCCCGTCGAACAGCGCAGCAGTCATCGCCGCAGTGACGACCGTTCCAGCGACGCACGCGAGCGCTGAGATCGCCCACCAGCAACTCACCTTCGCGAGCACGAAACAGGCCCGCGAGATCGGCTTGGTGAGCACGAGCGCTGCCGTGCCGGACTTCACCTCGGACGCGACGAGTCCGCCGGCCACCAGTACGAGCACCCACAACGGGAACTGGCCGAGGTTTTTCGCCCACTGCCCCCACGAGTCGACCCAGGTGCCGTCCGGCAGAGAAAGCGACTGCGACCCCTGAGACAGCGATTCGACGAGTTGCTTCTGGTACCGGGCGAGCAACGGCCCGATGACCGCGAAGAACGCGAACACCAGGCAGATCACCCAGACCCGCCAGGTATGGAAGAACTCGCCCCATTCCTTGCGCCAGACGGTGCGGAAACCGTTCACGAGATCTCCTCGGCGTGCGGACCTACGATGTCCACGAAGACATCCTCCAGGCTGAGCTCTTGCGGCTCCAACCGGCGAAGACCCCACCGGCTTTCGGCCGCCAGCGCGGGCAGATCGTGGGCTGCCGCCCGCTCATCGCTGGCCTCTACCAGCAGCGCCGCGTCCCCCAGTGGCATGTCATTCGTCTGCTGCGACACGACGCGTTCGCACCAACCGAAGGCAGCGACGGCCTTGACCGGATCGTCACCGGGAGCCAGATCGGTGAACTCCACGATGATCCGCCGGCCCGAGCCGTGCTGGGCCTTGATCTGCTCGATGCCGCCCTGGGCCACCAGACGCCCCCGGTCGAGGACCGCCATCTGGTCGCAGACACGCTCGACGTCGGTGAGGACGTGCGTGGAGAAGAAGACGGTCGCTCTGCCGGACAGCGCCGAGATCATGTCGAGCACGTCTTTGCGGCCGAGCGGATCCAGCGCCGAGGTGGGCTCATCGCAGACAAGCACCCTCGGGGAGTTGAGAAGGGCCTGGGCGATACCGAGGCGCTGTTTCATGCCTCGTGACCACGCGCCGATTGGTTGGGAGATGCCGGACAGCCCGGAGATCTCGAGCAGCATCCCGGCGCGGCGGGTGGCCTGCGCGGGATTCATCGAGAAGGTGGACGCCACGAAGCGCAGGTACTGCTGCGCCCTCATCCATGACGGAAAAACCGGGACATCGGGGGCGAAGCCCACCGCACAACGGGCTTGGGCCGGGCTGATTGCCAAATCCTGCCCCAGGATGAGCGCTCTGCCCGAGGTGGGGCGGGCCAACCCGAGCAGGATACGGATCGTGGTCGTCTTTCCGGCGCCGTTCGCGCCGAGGAAACCGAAGACGCTGCCAGGCTCGACCCGAAGTGTCACCTCGTTGAGGACACGGCGATGCCGATACTCCTTCGTGAGGGCCTGTAGCCAGATGGCGGGCTCACCACCCTGCTCATCACTTCCCATCATTCTCCGACCCGTGATTCTCCGGTCCGTAGAGCTCGTCAATCGCCTCAGCGGCAGTACCCTGACCCGGCGAGTCCACGCCGCCAGTAGGCGTCGTCGACCGGGGAGTCCCCGGCCGACCGGACCGACCCACCAGGGACTCGTCGGTGACCGGAGCACGCCGGCGTCCGACGATGAGGAAAACAATCGCACCGATGGGATGCACCAGCACGATGATGGCGAGCCACGCTGGCCAGGGCAGAGTACGCCGCCCTGCAGGGGTGCGTGCCAGCCTGACGAGCGCGATGACCAGAAGCGCCACATCGACCACAGCGACAACCAACGACACGACGAAGGCCGCCGGCGACACATTGGTGGAATTCATACCCATTCCCTTCGGTTAGGAAGTCTTTATCTGATTCTCAGGACCATGGGTGATTCATAGTAATATTTCCTCCTTCATTTGTTTGTCGCTCCGGCGGTCCTCTATTGCTCATCCTGTGAAGGGAGGTCTGTCAGTGCCGCATCGGACGGGTGCCGGGGGCAGAATGTCCGATGCGACGTATTTGGAGAATGCTGAGGCTGCGCAGGATGAGCTTCGCAGCGCCCCGTGCCCCCAGCCGTCAGTGACGACGACCGTCGAACCGGAGGCGCCGAGATCGTGCACGCGATCGGCATCCCATTCCCCAACGACAGGGTCATGAATGTTGCTCAGGCTCAGGAATGGCACGTCGATCTTCTTGTGACCCAGATCGTCGGCCACCGTGTTTCTAGCAACCGGCCAACTGCTGCAGATGATATCCTGGGAAACCCAGTAGTAGCCGAATCCTGGGCTGTTTGCCTCGGCGGTGGCGGCCGCTCGGAACCACTGTTCCGGACGGGCCGGTTCTCGCGAATCCGCGCATGTCACGGCGTCAACAGTGAGCATCTTAGCGATCGTCGGATCTCGGGGCAGATCACCGAGTTCGATACGGGCCGCAGGACTGGCGACTGCGTTTGGCTCAGACTGCTGTGTCGTTGAGCCACTCGAGGCCAGGGCGAGGAGATGAATGAACGAGAATAGTGTCTCGTAGTCATCAGTGCCGTTCAGATTGAACCGGTACAGCGCGGCGACAACTTCGGCTTGGAACGCCGACGTATCGAAGGTGCCCACCCCCGCGATCGACACATCCCCTGTCCTTAGCGCGGCGACCACGTGTGCGTAGTCAGACCGAGTCGTCGATGCCCATGGACACGTTCCTCCCGCCGATTCACAGGCCTGGAACAGATCCGTGAGAACATCTTCGCTGTACGCCGACGCGTCGAGCCTGGCCCACAGCGAGTCCCCGCGATTTCTGCCGTACCAATCCCGCGCATCGACTGCGCTGTCTTGGGTGAGGGTACGCAGATGAGCCGGGAATAGCTGGCTGTAGACGTCCCCGATGACGGCGCCATAGGACACGCCGAAGTAGTCAATCTTGTCAACGTGAAGGAGCTTTCTCACAGCCTCGATGTCTTCTGCCGCGTCGACGCTCCCCATGTGTTCGAAGAGGGGTGAAGACGAGAAATCGCATGTTCCCAATAGCCACGGGTCGACGCGGCCGAACTGTTCCGCCAGCTGGTCGGCGTTCGTGGGAAACACGCTGTACGAGGTCGACGGGGCCGTCGAAGCGACAGTCCCGCAGGGGAGAGCGTCCGAACCACCGACACCACGAGGGTCGACTCCAACGATGTCGTAATCACGTCTGACATGCGGGCTCAACCGAGCAGCGAAGGACGCCAGACCCTGGACCGGCGAAAGGCCGGGCCCACCTGGGTTGTAGAAGATCGCCCCCCTGGCCGCGCTGCCAGTGGCGGGAATCCTGCCAACTTCTAGCGCGATACGCTCGGACGACGGTTTCGAGTAGTCGAGGGGCACGGCAGCCACCGCACACTCAACTCCCGGGTCCGAAGGACAAGGACCCCAACCGAGCGAAGCAGCGGCCAGCGCAGACACAGGCTCTGCGACCCACTGCGGGCTAGCCGACGCTGGCACGGAGAACGGCAAGAACGCCACGGCTAAGATCAGCGCAGCCACCACTCTGATGGCTCGCATCATCTGTGACCCCCATCCATTGAGCCGGCAGGTCTATCGGTTTGAGTATCGATCACGGCCGCGGCGACCCTGGTGGAATGCCACATGTTCAGCGCCATAGAGAGGGAGTAGCAGCAAAACAAAATCCTCAGGGCGAACGAGAGTTGCCATGATCTAAGGAAGAGCATGCAGACCAAGGCGACAAGCCAGGTGAGGACGGGGTCCCACTTCGACCACCGTAGTGCTGCAAAATTCCTGGCTTTCCATGTGGCCGGGGACCTCATGGTCGCCTTGGGGCGGAGGCCGATCGGCAGAGAAGGCCTTTCCTTCGGACGACTCTGGACATAGAGAGTTGCGGCGACGGCCGCAGGCACCATAATGTTGCTGATGAGCATCATACAGGCTGTGCCTGGAATGCTAGACACAACATTCCTCCCTTGTTTTCCTAGCAGCTCGGCACTCGCCTGATCACGCGACATGTCAGCCGTGAAGGTCCCAAGAGTTTTCAGCGCGAACGTCGAAAATATCGACGGTCACGGCCGATTTCTTGGCGATAGTCATGAAAAGGAAGTCCATCAAGCTGGCACCGAGATCTGCTAGCTGGCCCTGCGGACCCATGAGCGATTCAGATAGAAATCGTTCAGAATCACTCGTCTCCCGAAACTTTTAGTGCCGCGTTAATCGCCATACGTGACGCAACCACGAACCACACCATCTGCGCACAGCATAAAGCAATCAAAATTATTCCAATTGGAACTGGAGCAGACTGAATAATTATTACTAGAACGATAGATGGAACCCAAATTGAAATCACGTTAAGGCAGAATTGCTTGAAAGCAGCTTTGTGCCCAGCCTTCCAAGCTTCATCACTCTTGTACAATGCCTTGAGTCGAAACCCAGCCCAAGGATTGCGTCGAGCTTTGGGGCCTTGCTGGTACCACGCAGTAAGTCCCCAAGACAAACCAATAAGAATGGTTGCTCCGACGATCCATATCCCCATCTGCGAGAACAGCTCAGTTGTCGTCATCTCTATCACCTATTTCCATTTGGTAATGCCATGTTCAAGAATACGTTCAAGAATACTCGAACATGGCTAGGCCGAGACTGGAATAGTGACATTTGCTAATTTGCTGTGAATCGCACTCTCAATTTCTTCCCTCGCTCTGCTCAATACATTAATAGCTGACTCCTGGGTGGTGAGGTCCTCGCACACTTCACAAATGTTCGTGTAACCATCTCGTACCTTGACGGTGTCATCACGGCTCTTTGCAAGCTTCAACAGCCAACCAGGACCAAGCACATGAATTGCTCTAAGAAGTACGTCTGATGTTGCGCGAGCATATACGTCTGCTAGCTCCTCCTGGAGGGCGTTTCCCATACTGAGTACCGAGTTTCCGGTGATCCTGATTCCACAGCAGGCACCAACCGTTCCTTCGCTGTCAATGTAGATCTGATCCAGTATTTCTGGACAGGGAACATCCATATCAATCAAATTGTTCCTTAATACCACAAGATCAGAGCGCATGCGATGGCCCCTACCTACCCTAGAGTAGCCATGAACAGCGGCTTGATACACAGTTCCATCCGGCGATGGTGTGTTCTGTATACCAGAATATTGAATATCAGGATGTGTTACTTGAATCTCCGGATCCACATTTTTTTTAATCCATTCAAGGTTGTACCTACTCTTTGGCCCTTCAGCTACAGCTATCACAACTCCTGCGAATCCTTGACACCGCGAAGCCCTGTATGCTCGAATCACATTCTCAGGAGGTATCCATATTGCATGGTAATCATCTAGACTGTAGTTTATCTCGTCTAATCCGGACTCTCTGAACTTGGTGACCATGGCTTTCGTATGTTGTTCATCTGTTGCCCAGCACGCGTTGGTAACTACTCTAACCGGTGTTCCATCAACACTAATACTCGAAATCGCGTTAAACAAATCGTCTTCAAGCTCGGTTGGCTCGCCGCCTGTGAACACTACATTTTTGATGTGTGTCAGTGCTTTTGCCTGCAGGTAGATTCCCTCAATTTTAGACGAAGTAAGAGTTGTTCTTTCATCAGGAGAGGACTCGGCTAGGCAGTGTGCGCACCTAGCTGGACATTTGTTAGTAACGGAAATAGTAAGCATCCCGCGCTTTAGTATTCCTTCTAACTCTTCCATCGTTACTCTCTCTCCACAGAACCATGCTCTTACCTTACTAATACTTAGAGGCTTATTCCTAACTCAAGAACTCCCTGCGAAACCCTTAGGCAGCAGCTCATCCCAAGCTGCTGCGACAGGTGAAGAGCGGAGTTAGGAATAAGCCTCTTACTAGCCAATTTTGCATTCTTCGATTTTTGTCTCTTCTCCTACCACTTTACTCTTGACAACAATGTCCCTGCCTTGGAACCTATATCTTCTAGTAGTGAATACAGCCTCACCATCGCGCCATGATTGAATTAGGAGCCCATCATTTGAAACTCTGCGTAGAGTTGCAACCATACGAGGTTGCGTATAATTTAGCTTGTTAAATAGCTCCTGTGCTTCAGCCCCTTGATAAGAATCAGAGAGGCTTACTGCTAGAGGTACCTTTCGATTCGAAGCATTCCCCTCTTTCTGCGGAGGAGTTGGCTCCCCTGCGACAACTGGTACTACTGCAACAATTGCAGCAAGCACCGTCGCTGCTGCTGCCTCAGTGTAAGCGGCGATATTGGCGACCGCAACGCCATTTGCATACACTGCAACATTTACACCTTGATATAACCAGCAGGTCACACGGTATTTATCTTGGTTAATTACTGCTGGTCGAATTGCTTCTGCTAATGGAAGCCACTCATCCTTGGGAATTTTTGAAACGAAGTCGGAGAATAGCCCGTCACTGCAGCTACTATTTATCCATCCATTCAGTCCTTCAGCATCTAGGGCTTTCTTGGCATTATCTCCCACTGAGCTTGAAAATGACTCATCTGATTGGACCTGCTTAATGAACTGCTCCAATTGACCATTGGTAAGGTACCCTACCTTATCGACTCTTTCTACTATGTCCGCTGTCGCCTTACTTTTATTCACGATATTCCTTTTCTGATATACGCTGAGAGCGTCATCCTTAACTTGAGTTGACATTTATTTAACCCCTAGCCATCACGATGTTGAAATCCCAAAGTCAGAGTTATCAATCAGCTTCTAAGGTTATTTCCTTGATTTAGACTACGCGCGCAGCAAGCAACCGTGTGTCCTCCGAACGGGCGGTTTTTAGTCCTTATGTTGTTCAACCAAGACGGAGCCGATCGGCCGGATGACCGACTCGCGGTCGGGAAGACCTGGACCACGTGGACAGGGCCTCTGCACAGTCAGGGCCTGCCAGCGGACGAGTCGTGGCACCGTGGCCCGCTCGTCAGCGCCCCGGGGGACCATCATCATGTTGGTGACCAGGGCTTCACGATCGTCGGCGACCTTGAATGGTTGATTCCGGCTTGCGATGAATCTCAGCGCGGCGAGCACGCACCCATGGCGATCACCGCCGCGACCAACCCGCAAGGGTTTGTGCTGGAGCCGTTCACCCAGATGAAACAGAGTATGGTAGCAATCACGGGCAGGCTGTTCACCTTCCTCAGCAACGCGCTCGGCAACGGCGCCAACCGGACCGGCGTGTCCTCCCTCCGCAGCCGCACATGACTCACATGCATGCTGAGGAGACCCAGCGAATCTGGATTCCCAGAGCGGGATGTATCCATTCTCGGACTAGGATTAGAACTAATCGAGAGAGACGGAAGCAGAGAGGCGGAAGCGCCGTGGCTGCTACGGGTTCCAGACCACCGAGTCAATCGACGGCTAGCGGCGAGGTCGTGCGGGTTGGGATCGTGGATAACGATCCTCTAGTGTCGACTGCCTTGATTCAGATCTTTCAGCACATGCTCGCGCCGATTCTGGTTCTGTGGACGGCCAAGTCGGGTAAAGAAGCATTGCGCTTGTGCGGTGAGCCGAGCGGAGCGCCGGAGGTGGTGTTGACGGATATCGAGATGCCGGGAATGTCAGGCATTGAACTGGCTGCTCAACTTCGGCTTGCCTTCCCTGGCATAGCAATCTTGGGGTTGACAGCATTCCGTGTCCCCGAACGAGCCGAGCAGGCACTGGCCCTAGGCTTTGAGGCTCTTTTCCCTAAAGATGTTTCCACGTCACATTTGGTTCGTGCACTGGGCCAGGCGGCCCAACAGCCGGCAGTAGCTACTTGGGAGGAGCCGACAGCAGTTCACCTTTCCGATGCTGAGATTCAGATCATGTCGCTGTATGCCGACGGCCGGACGAGCATGGCGATCTCCCACCGACTTGGGGTGAGCGAGACGACAGTGAAAACTCACGCCAAACGTGCTTTCGCTAAACTGGGCGTCCACAGCAGGTCTGAGGCGATTGCAGTGTGCGTGCAAAATGAGCTGATTTGATGGTTCGGCTCCGGTTGTCGTTGGGTGTACGCCGTGGGTTGAGTGAGCATCATATCTATGCGCTGCTGGCTAGTGCAGCTATCCTGTTCGTCGGTTTTGAAGCCGTTGTGCAACTGCCAAAATCGGCACTGGACTTTGTCTTTGTGGCCTGCTACGTGAGTCTGCTGGGCTTGCTCTACTGGTGGCCGGTGCCCGCAGGAGTTGGCTTGGCCATGCTCCATATGTTGCGCACAATGATCCCGCCGCTGATTGTTGGACCGACAGATTTCTGGGGGACCTGGCTGGCCTTAGCCGTGCTCGCCTATGAAGGGCCAATGTGGCTGGGTGTCAGCTGCGCTGTTATCAGCTCTGGCGTAGTGTCCCTCCAGGGAAACCGGATGCAGGGAGTCAGCAGCATAGGAGTGATGTCGCTGGCATTGACCTACTGGGCTGCCTATCTGGGAGGACTGGCCGTGCAACGCTGGCGAAGGAGCATGCAACGTTTGGCCCACACCAAAGAACTCGAGCACGAGTTGGCCTACGAGCGGGAACGCACACGCATGGTGCACACCCTTCATGACTCAGTGGCGGGGTCGCGTTCTTACATCGTGCTGCTCTGCCGGCAGGAAGCCACCGACCCACATCTGGACGCAAGCTATCGCAACCACATAAAAGAGGTGGAACACTTAGTCTCAGCTACACTCAGCCAAATCAGAACCGAAGTTCTCGGGCCAGCAATGAGTAAGACCGTCCATAACCAGCTGCCTGGCGTACCCTCGGCTCAGGGCAGTGAGCTGGCACTTCGGTGTCGACTCGCTAACACGGAAGCCCAACTCGCCGCACTGGGATTCTCCGGGCACCCTGTGGTACACGGAGACCTCACATGTATAACCGCCGAGCGAGTCAACGTCTTGGACCAAGTACTCGCCGAGGTCGGCGCCAACATTGCCAAGCATGGCAGAGCCGGACCCTACGTTTTCTACTTGAAGGTAGCTGTGGACGGCTCCCTCACCGTGATTTCTTCGAACAGTTACGTGGACCACGCCCAATCAAAAGACCTGTCATCAGGTGTTGGCCTAACATTGCTACGCGATAGCGTCACTGAACTTGGCGGTAGTTTGACCATTGCCGGTGAGGACGGCGAGTGGACATTGGCAGTGCGCATAGGTGGGCAGTCTCACCTCAAGCACAACCAGGAAAGCCAATCCGGGCATCGTAAATTGTAGAGTGACTCAGCTTGTACCACTTTGGCGCTGGGTGGGTCACCATTCTGGGGGATCACAGCAGTTGTCATTTCAACACTTTGGGGATTTGCGGTAACTGCCACAGTAGCATTTCCAATGTTCCCTATAAGGGCGGAGACGCATACCACTACCCCGATAGCAATCTTGGTTACTCGAACAATCATTGCAACTCCTATCTGTATGTGTGAATCAATCTTAGCTAGCCTCGATCTTTCATGGCTCTTCACGATTGAGGGTGTAGTTGGGGTCTGAATCCTCCGGCCTCGAGGAG